>JBAYHX010000209.1:0-6173 GCA_041665965.1 Candidatus Latescibacterota bacterium | reverse complement strand
TGCTTGAAAACAGGGCTTTCTGTACCTGTCATTTCGACGATCATGAAACCGCTATCCCCACGATTAATGCAGTCGCCGCAGAGTTAGGATATATGGTAGAAACAGTTGACACATATCAAGCGGAAGAAGCTTCTCCAACAGAGCCGGATGGAGAACCCATGATAGAGTTCACCGACAGCGCTGCAAGGAGTGCCGCTAAAGGAAAAGTTGATGATTACTCTATTCGGCTGGTGGGCAGGAAAGAAAACCATATTATAGAATATACCCTGTCCAAGAACACGCTCTCGTCGATAGATTTCCTCAACATGTACGAGCTGAAGAAAGCGCTGAAGACACTCAACGCCTTCCCTGTGGTAATCCGTGACGGTGATGAAGTGCTTGCAGAGGCGAACAGTCTTCTCGAACTGGAGGAGATTGCCAATACCCTCGGGAGAAAAGGACTGGTCATCCAGCGCTATAAAGGTCTCGGCGAAATGAATCCTGAACAGCTCTGGTCAACGACCATGAATCCCGATACCCGCACGCTTTACAAAGTCAACCTTGAGGATGTTGTCGAAGCCGACCGTATATTTACTATACTCATGGGAGACGAGGTCGAACCGAGACGGAAGTTCATCCAGGAAAACGCGTTCAATGTGAGAAACCTGGATGTGTAAAGGGATGAGTTTCCCGGATACTCTCACTAGGGATATATTGTATCTGTGATAAACGCTGAATAAACTTTGGTTAGCAATATGCCGAATACATTTAATAATGATTATTTAGATGAATTGACAAAGAGGAGCGGTAAACCCAAGCATGAATCTTGCGGTTTATCCCTGGAGGAAATCATTTCTTTTCTGAGACAAGACAGAAATTACCTCAGGGAACACTTTCATCTCAATAAAATTGCTGTTTTCGGCTCCTTTGCAAGAAACGAACAAAACAGCAACAGTGATATTGATCTTTTGATCGAGATCGAAGAAGATACGCCTAATTTATTTGAATTAAAAAATGAATTAAGGAGCTATATCGGTTCCCGTTTTGATAGAAATATCGATCTTGCCCGTGAGAAGTATCTGAAATCCTTTGCAAAAAAAGCGATACTTGCCGAGGCAGTTTATGTTGAGTAAAGATAAAACCTCTCAAACCTTCTGCAAAAGTCGATATTTGAAGCAGCCCCCTTTCTGTCCTTCGGGCATCCTTCCCCCGGAGGGGGCAGAAACAGACTGTGGAGCAACGACTTCCCTTGCCCCCTTCGGGGGAAAGGGACCGAGAGTTAGGGGGCTGTTGTAGTAAAAAAAACTTGGAATATATCTGATTTTTTTATAGTAAGTACATAAATAAGGAGTTCTAATGCTCGGTAAACAGGAAAAAATAATCCCCATAGATATACAGGAGGAAATGCAGACATCCTACATGGATTATTCCATGTCGGTTATCATTTCACGGGCGCTGCCGGATGTACGTGACGGTCTCAAACCCTCGCAGCGGCGTATTCTTACCGCCATGAACGACCTCAATCTCAATCCGGGCCATGCACACAGGAAATGCGCAAAGATCGCCGGCGACACCTCCGGTAACTACCATCCGCATGGCGAACAGGTGGTCTATCCCACCCTCGTGCGCATGGCGCAGGATTTCAACATGCGGTATCCGTTGATCGACGGGCAGGGAAATTTCGGCTCGGTCGACGGTGACGGCGCGGCAGCGATGCGGTACACCGAAGCGCGTATGACCCATGCGGCTATGGACATGCTGGCCGATCTGGAAAAGGATACGGTCAAAAAATCCCCCAATTACGATGAAACGCTCCTGATGCCGGATATCCTGCCGGCAAAATTCCCCAATCTCCTCTGCAATGGTTCTTCGGGTATCGCGGTAGGCATGGCTACCAATATCCCGCCGCACAATCTGGGCGAAGTTGTCGCGGCATGCAAGGCTTTCATAGATAACCCGGAAATCACGCCCCGTGAGATAATGAAATATCTGAGAGGACCCGATTTCCCGACAGGCGGGATTATTTACGGCCGAAAAGGGATTGTCAATGCCTATGAAACCGGCCGCGGGAAAATCACCCTGCGCGCCCGGGCCAATATCGAAACGATAAAAGGGGACCGTACACGGATCATCGTTACCGAGATTCCCTACATGGTCAACAAATCCAACCTTCTGGAAAAAATAGCCGACCTGGTACGGAGCAAAGATGTCGAGGGAATCTCCGACCTCCGCGACGAATCCGACCGTGACGGTATGCGAATTGTTATCGAGCTGAAGAAAGACGCTTTCCCCGAGGTTGTGCTCAACACCCTCTACAAGCATACACAGCTTTCCACAACGTTTGGTATCATCAATCTCGCCCTTGTGGAAAACCAGCCGAAGATCATGCCTATCACCGAGATGATCCGTCATTACATCGAGCATCGTCACGAGGTGGTGGTACGCCGCACGAAATTCGATTTGAACAAAGCAGAAGCCCGCGCTCATATCCTTGAAGGATTGAGGATCGCGCTGGACAATATCGATGCTATCATCACACTGATTCGGAATTCCGAGAGCACGGATACCGCCAGAGTCGAGCTTATGGAGACCTTCGGCCTTTCCGAAAAACAGGCGCTGGCTATTCTCGATATGCAGATCAAACGACTCACCGGCCTTGAGCGTCAGAAAATCGAGGATGAATACCGCGACCTTATCGAACTCATGGAAAAGCTTCGTAACATCCTCGCCTCCCATGAACTCAGGATGAACATTATCAAGGAAGAGCTTGACGAGCTGAAAGCCAGGTATAAAGACGGCCGCCGGTCAGAAATCATCGATGAAAGCCAGGATATACAGATCGAGGATCTCATCGCTGAAGAAGATATGGTGGTGACCATTTCCCACCAGGGATATATAAAACGTATTCCCATCAGCACCTATCACCGTCAGCGCCGCGGCGGCAAAGGGATTACCGGCATGGGTACCAAGGAAGAGGATTTTGTGAAGAATCTCTTTGTTGCTTCTACCCATTCCTATATCCTGTTCTTCACTGATTTCGGAAGGTGCTACTGGCTCAAAGTGTTCGAACTCCCGCAGGGTGGACGTTCGGCAAAAGGCCGTCCCATTGTCAATATGCTCGAAATCCAGAAAGACGAAAAAATCGCGGCGTTTCTCCCGGTTCGCGAATTCGACGATGAACATTTCGTTCTTATCGCAACACACAAAGGCCTGGTGAAAAAAACCGCGCTTTCCCAGTATTCCCGCCCGCGCCGTAACGGCATCAACGCGATCAACATAGTTGAGGGTGACGCGCTTATCTCTGCCAGCCTTACCGACGGTCTTCAGGATATTGTTATCCAGACCCATGACGGTGTGGCGATACGGTTTAACGAACGCGAAATTCGCCCGGTCGGCCGTTCTTCGCAGGGGGTAAAAGGAATTACGCTCAATAACGATGACTATGTGGCGGGTATGGTGGCGGTAAAGCATCCGGAAGCCACACTCCTCGTGGTTTGCGAGAACGGCTACGGGAAGCGGACAGATCTTGACGCCTTCCGTATCACCCATCGCGGCGGAAAGGGTATCATCTCTATAAAGACCACCGAACGTAACGGCGGCGCTGTTACCCTCATGGAAGTGGTTGATGATGACGAACTGATCATGATAACTCAGAACGGCATCATGATCCGGCTCCCGGTGCACGAGATTCGTCCCATCGGAAGGGTTACCCAGGGAGTCCGTCTGATCAATCTTGCTCCCGAGGACTGCCTGGTCGATGTCGAACGTGTCCCCGCAGGGGAAAACGGCGATGTAGAAAATGGTGATATGGAAAATGGCGATACTGAAATCGACGATACTGAAAACGGCGAAAACGGTGAAGGTGAGGAAATTGATGCCGGGGATGAGACAATGGGGGGAGAAGAGGAATAACCGGCTATAACCCTTTGGAAAAACAAGCTCTACAGGATTAACAATCTTTTTATAAAGCGCACATCCTCTGAGATATATTTAGAACTTGTCCGTAAATAAGAAATTTGCTGTTTACTCCTACTCAATGCCCCCTATCCCTCGATCCCTTTCCCCCATAAATGGGGGCAAGGGAAGTTTGTGTGCCACTTGCTTTACCCTGCCCACCGCAAGGGGGAAAGTGGGCTGAAAGGCCAGAAGGGGGCAGCCTTAAAACGCGTAAATCCTTATTTACGGACAAGTTCTTAACCTGTTGTCCTTATTAGGTGATGGAATCGGTATATGCTATACCGAATTTACATTGATGAAGTGGGAAATCCTGATCTGAACCATTCGGATAATCCCAACCATCGTTTCCTCAGTCTCACAGGCGTTATCATTGAATCCGAACACGTAAAATCAGTTGTATTCCCCCAATTGGAACAATTGAAATCAAAGTATTTCGATTCTCACCCTGACGATCCGGTAATTCTTCATCGAAAGGAAATGGTTAATAGTCGCCCTCCTTTTGAATCTCTCGCAGATGAAACAACAAAAATAGCTTTCAATAGGGAATTACTTTCCCTATTAGGATCGTTTCAGTATTCTGTCATTTCAGTTTGTATCGATAAAAGGCGCCAGAGAGATACCTATACTGTATGGCGATATGATCCTTATCACTATTGTCTTGCCGTCTTGCTTGAACGATATATATTCTTCCTGGAAAGAATGGGAGCACGCGGAGATGTTCTTTCGGAATCACGAGGAGGAAAAGAAGACAAGCGGTTGATGGAATCATTCAAACGACTTTGGAATGAGGGAACAGAATTTGTTTCATCTGAGAAATTTCAGAGGGTAATAACGAGCAGGGAATTGAAAGTAAAACCAAAGTCAAATAATATCAGCGGTCTTCAAATTGCTGATATACTTGCTCATTCGAGTCGTAACGAAATTTTGTTGGAAAATGGGTATGAGGGCATTCGTCTTTCTGAATTCGCGCAACAAATAGTCGCAATTCTTCAGAATAAGTATGACAAAAATGGTGGCAAATGTTTCGGGAAAAAAATACTATAAAAAAAGGGCCCCCAACGGGCCCCGATGGCTTCGCCATCCACCTCCGATAAACGGATTGATATAATAATAATAATTAGTAATATATATTGTCAAGTACTATTTTCCCCTCGTTTTTTTGAAAATATAGGATTTTTTGATGCGGAGTTGGAACAGTTTTTTTATTCAGTTTCAAAAAGATGTGAAGCTTTGGATTTTCTGTGTCGCCTTCCTGATGCTTTATCGCCTGATTTTCATTGCCTCCTACCACCAGAAAATAAATCCTTCTTCCGGCTTTTCCGATTTTGCGAAAGTCCTTTCCTATGGATTCTGTTTCGACATCATGGTTGCCGGATATTTTATACTCATCCCCTTCCTCATGAGCGTAGCGAACGGTTTCATCGATCTGAGGAAAGCGGCGGATCGGGTCAGGGTGATTTTCGGAGTTGTCTTTATTTCGGCGTTCATCATCCTTGGGATTGTGAATCACGGATTCTTCGGTGAATTCGACGAGCCGCTCAACGCTTTTCTTTTCCAGGTTTATTTTGACGATACAAAGGCGGTTTTTTCCACACTGTGGCAGGAATACCATCTCCTCCGCGCGATCCTTCTTTCAGCCGGAGTAATTGTCCTTGGCGGGTATTTTATCCGGCGGATTGTAAAGAATGAATTTATCCCGGAGAAAATCTTCGCTCCCCGGATTTCATCGCTCCCCCGAAAAATCGGAATCAGCGTTCTCATCCTCGTTTCTTTAGTGGTTTCCCTGCGCGGATCTGCGGGAACAAGGCCGGCCAAGCTCCGTTATATTGATAAAACGAACGATGAATTCCTTAACAAATCCATCATGAATCCATTCCATGCCCTCAGATATGCCATCATCGATTATACCACCATGACAAGTTCTATGAAAGGTATCAATGCCTACCTGCCTGACCGTGATATAGTAAAAGCGGCAAAAGATGTCGCTTCCATAAGCGAACCCTGCGGGAATCTCGATGATTACTTTGTGAAACACGCTCAGGGGCCTGCTTCCAGCCCGCCCCGTCATTTAGTTCTTATTATCGGGGAAAGTTATAACACCTGGCCCCTCCTTGAGAAGTATACGTCTCTCCATCTGATGGACAATTCGAAGGAATTCGCCCGGAATGGAATTTTTGTGGAGAATTTTCTGCCGGGTTCCAGCGCTACCATGTCTTCGCTTGGGGTGATTCTTACCG
>JBAYHX010000208.1:0-6207 GCA_041665965.1 Candidatus Latescibacterota bacterium | reverse complement strand
ATTGCGAGAATATGCCGAGAAGAATTTGAAATGTATCGGGGTTCCATTCACGTTTGTCAATGATACGTGGGGGAAAGCGATAGATCCGGGGAAAGTCCGTGACGCCATGAAGAAGAAACGTCATCAATTCATCTATATGACTCACAATGAAAGCTCAACCGGTGTGGTGAATCCCATACCTCCGATCGGAAAAATCGCCCGTGAATTCGACTCACTCCTCATTGTGGATTCCATATCAGGAGTCGGCGGGGTCGTTGTTGAAATGGAAGAGAACGGCGCGGATGTGGTCGCCGGAGCCAGCCAGAAATGCCTTGAGCTTCCTCCGGGACTTGCTCCTGTCGCGGTGGGAGAGAGAGCATGGCGGTACATGGATACCATGAAGAATCGCCGTGTTCCATTCTACCTTGATTTCCAGAGCTGGAAAAAAGCCGCCATTGACATGCATGACCACCATCCCCAGCCGGTAACCGGCAATACATCGTTTTTATACGCACTCGACTGGTCGGCAGATCAGATACTCAAAGAAGGAGTATACAACCGTCAGGAACGGTTCCGCGCGGCCGGAAACAGGCTTCGGGAGGGTTACACCAAACTTGGATTCCGCATGAGCGCCGATCCGCACGATGCCTCTCCTGTGGTTACCGATTTTTATACTCCCGAGGGGATATTTGGCGAGGAATTCCGCACATTCTGCATGGAAAAGCATAATATCATGATAGGGCAGGGATTCGCTTACAAAGATAAAGAAGGAAGAAGCCTTACCTTCCGTATCGCTCATTTCGGCCTTGCTGCAAATCCAGACCGTATCGAAAAAATGATCGAGATTGCCGGTCAATTCATGAAAAACAGATAATTAATTCAGTATCATAAGAATTAAGAAGGGGCCGGACTTCGGCCCCATTTTTATTTTGAACAACTCAATCAATCATGTTACCAATCGATGCATTCACAACTACGGGATTCGGTTGAGTCAGACCTTCACAGGATGAGAAGCTGGCGTAATTGCCTGGTTGATTAGTATAGAGCATATTATCATACATCATCTTTATAAACGTTGCTGCGATGACCTATTCTGAGTATAAGGATGTCGTTACCCAATAGTGCGTAAATCACTCGATAGTCGCCGATTCGGAGTTTACGAAGACCGGAAAATCGCCCTCTGAGGACGGGATGAGATGCGGGCTGTTTTGTCAGTTCTTTTTCGATATGTTCAAGAATACGGGAAGCTTCCGCTTTCGGCAGCTTCATGAGATCATGATGAACAGACTTTTTATACAGCACATTATAAGCCAAGGGATTTCCTCAACTCTACGCCGGAAATGACAGAATCTGTCGTGTCATGGAGTCTGTCGAGAGCTACCTGAAGATCAGCGTAATCCTCCAGATAGGACTCCAAAGCTTTCTGGATGATAAAAGACCGTGGCCGTTCCGTTTCAGTGGCTATGCTGTTCAAACGATCGGCAAGTTCCTGGGGTAAACGTACTGATATGGCTGTATTCATAAAGCGCCTCCTGGTTTATTTGTATTACAATGTATTCAGCAGTTCGAGAAAAGTCAAGAATTGTTTGCGTCAGGAATGAACAATCAAGCCTCTGCCGCATGGGGTTAAATATCGGCGCAATCGCTTCTTTTCCATCACGCCCTCGGATGGAATGTCCGATGCACCTCTTTAAGGTATTCGCGGTCGATGTGGGTGTATATTTCGGTGGTGGCGATATTGGAATGTCCCAGTAATTCCTGGAGGACTCTTATGTCTGCGCCGCCCTCGAGAAGGTGGGTGGCGAATGAATGACGGAGAGTATGGGGGCTGGTATGTTTTATAATGCCGGCCGCTATCACATATTTCCGTAATATCTTCCAAAATCCCATACGGGACAAAGGCCCTCCCCGTGCGTTGAGAAAGAGGACTTCCCGAGGTATTTTGGTCGATAAGAAAGGCCTGCCGCGGGCGATATATTCCAAAACTTTTTCTTTTGCGGTTGAACCGAGCGGGATAATCCTTTCTTTCGAGCCTTTTCCTGTTATCCGGACAAGATTTTCTTTAAAGAGAATATTCTGCTCGGTAACGCCGACAAGTTCGGATACTCGTACTCCGGTGGCGTAGGCGAACTCCAGCATGGCGCGATCCCTTATGCCAAGAGGTTCTGCGGTATCGGGAGATTCGATGAGACGGATGACTTCTTCGATGCTGAGAGTATCCGGCAGTTTCCGATGGAATGTGAGTATTTCTACTGTTTCTGTCGGATCGGCAGAGCAGATGTTTTCGCGGTAAAGAAAATGATGATAGGATCGAACAGCCGAGAAATTCCTCGCGATACTGGCGGGAGAAAGCTCAAGGTCTTGCAGCTCTTGAAGAAAATCAACAACATGCTTTTTCATCGCTTCTTTTGGCGACGAAATTCCCCGTGTCTTGAGATAGGAGATATACCTTCCGACATTATGCAGATACGCTTCAAGCGTATTCGGGCTAAGACCTTCCTCTACATCAAGATAGGTCACATACTCGGTAATATCGAATGTATCGTCCATCACTGATCCGTCATAAACTGATTATGTCTCTTTTCGAATCCTATGGTAGTGGATTCGCCATGCCCAGGATACACGACAACAGAGTCCGGCAAAGGATAAAACACCGTGCGTAGGGTGTTCATGAGAGTTCTGCAATTGCCGCCGGGAAGATCCCATCTCCCTACGGTCAATCGGAATAGAACATCTCCTGAAAAAATTGTAGAACCTTCGCCGTCAATGAACGATATGCCGCCCGCAGTGTGCCCGGGAGTAAAAAGCACCTTGAGCGAACAATCCCCGAACGATATAATATCACCCGATGAAAGAAGCTTGTCGGGTTTAACCTGTTGGAGTTCTGTTCCGAACAATGAAGAGCCGTTTGAATACGAATCGGACAGGAGAGCTGCATCCACATCTGAGATCATGATCGGTGCGCCGGTTAATTCTGCAATTTTTGCTGCTCCTCCTATATGATCGAAATGACCGTGGGTGAGGAGTATCGCTGTAAGATGATTTTCACCGATATCATGAATAAGCGATTCCGAAATCCCGCCGGGATCGATAATCACAGATTTATTCGAGGATTCGCAGATCACGTGGTAGCAATTAGTTCCAAGAGGCCCGACTTCATACCGTTTTATTTTCATTTAAAATTCTTCTTTCATGACCGAATTTGCGAATTTTTGAAAAATCAGGCGAGGAGAGTACATTCTGACGGGTAACAGTAAACCGATTCTTCTGATGATTATAAAGCGGGAAAATACATTATTAAAAAAATTATGGATTATATGAAATTACCTTTATCAAACGTCTTTTCCAAAAACGGTAACACGTTTTTGTTCCAAATCCAGAGACAGTTCGACCCATTCGTCGTTTAAGACAGTATTTCGGTTTTTCAGAGTTTCATACTCATTCAATGTTTTATTGAACTTGTGTTTGTCGGTACAGAGGATTGGATTCTCCAGTATATTTTCGATTTCCCGCAGACGAGTTTCCGCCCTGCTCACCTCATCCTCGATTTTTTTGATACGGTTCTGAAGGGATTTGCTCTCACGGTAAAAAAGATTCCGTAACTCGCCTTCCTGACGTTTGCGGTCTTTTTCGAGCATGCGCTGATTGGTTGAAAGTTTGGCATCTCCGGGCTGAATAATCGCGGTATCGGGTTCCGATGATAGTGCCTGCCGTTCGCGCTCTATCTTTTCCGTATATTCGGTATAGCTGCCATGATAGAGAGTGAGAGAACCGTGGTTTATATCAATGATCCTGTCTGCAACCGCATCAATAAGATCACGGTCGTGAGTTATCAGTACCAGAGTACCATCATATGCAGAAAGCGCTTCTGCCAGGACATCACGTGAAGGAATATCCAGATGATTGGTCGGCTCATCCATGAGGATGAGATTTGCCGGACGGATGAGCAGCTTTGCCAGAGCCAGCCTTGCCTTTTCTCCTCCGGAGAGAACGCTTACTTTCTTTTTTACATCATCCCCACGAAAAAGGAAAGCCCCAAGCATGGTTCGAAGCATTTCATCCGTTTCATCCACCGCAGAACGTCTCATCTCCTCCAAAACGTTGTTTTGAATCATAAGCTGCTCAGTTTGATGCTGTGCGTAATAAACGGCATCTACATTATATCCAAGTGTCCGCTCGCCGGAATTGAGTGGCAGAAGTCCGGCAAGAAGTTTGAGAAGCGTGGTTTTACCCGCTCCATTCGGCCCGACCAGAGCCGCTTTTTCTCCCCGGGCAAGAGTCAGATTCAGATCCCGATAGAGCGGTGTTTCATCATAGGAGAAAGCAGCATGGGAAAATGTAATTACGTTTTTCCCGCTTCTTGGTGAGCCGGGGAATTTGAAACGGACGGTTGGCGCTTTACGGACGGCAGTAACGGTCTCCATTTTTTCCAAACGTCTGATCCGGCTCTGAACCTGCGTCGATTTTGTGTTTTTTGCCCGGAAGCGATTGATAAATCGAGTTTCGCTTTCGATAAACCGTTCCTGGTTTTTAATGGTGGCATTAATAATCTCTTCCTCTTTTTCGCGGGCAGCGCGATAAGAGTCATAATTACCACGGTATAAATGAGCGCCATCGGGTTGGAGAGACAGAATCCGTGTGGACATTCGATTAATAAATGCACGGTCATGGCTGATAAGAATAACCGCACCTGCATAGTCTTTGAGGTATTTCTCAAACCATATTATGGCATCAAGGTCCAGATGGTTTGTCGGTTCGTCGAGGAGAAGAAGGTCCGGATCACGGAGGAGCAGTTTTGCCAGTCCAGCCCTCATCAGCCAGCCTCCGCTGAATTCCTTTATCGGGCGCTGGTGGTCTTTTTCGCTGAAACCCAGACCTGAAAGAATAACCTTGGCCTCATATTCAACACTGTAGCCTCCAGCCTGTTCATATCTGGACTCAATTTCTTCCAATTCGTTCAGAAGGGCGGCCTGTTCGGCGGGATCGGTGGTTTCCGCAAGCTCGTTATGAATGAGTTCCCGTTTGTGGGCAAGACGTTCTGTGCTCGTATCTGCGCCTGCGACCTCATGGAGGAGGTCACGGTCAGGAGCGGTGAGTATTTCCTGTTCAAGGTAACCCATCGTTGCCCCGCGTTGAAAATTAACAGCGCCGGAATCATACTCCTGATTCCCTGTAATGATATCCAGAAGAGTGGTTTTCCCGGAACCGTTTGCACCGATGATAGCAAGCCTGTCTCCCGGACTTACAGAAAAAGAGATATTGGCAAAAAGAAGGCGGTTCCCAAACGATTTAGATAAAGCGGAAACGGTCAACATAATGATATATTCAATCGTATAATAAAAATGGTGAAATTGTAAAATTTACACAATTATATGTAAATAGCCGAAAATACTATGCATCGTTTACTATTCGGTTGCTATAATGATTGCCGAAAGCAAGTTACAAATATAACGGCTTACAAGCAGGCAAGTCAACGATTTCCAGAGTATACTATTGAATCGGAAACTTTAGAGGGATCAGAATGGATATCGCAGAAGTTAATGTGGCTGGAATCGATGAGATAGCTTTCCGTTTCGGGTTATGAGCATTCCGGTTGTAAAATATTTTTATGGATTATTACAGTGCGATTGTGGACGAGTCCGTCTTGCGCTGTCGAATAGGGCGGGTTGGTAAATAAACTTATGGTTAGAAAGGTAAAAAGAGATTCCTCCGCGTTTCATGTTTTTTTAATAATCACCGATATCCGGTATTGCAACAACGCATACCGCAATATCCCCGGCTCCGCCATCTTTGAGCGTTCGGGTACATTCGGCGAGTGTCGAACCGGTTGTTAAAACATCATCGATCAGGATAACAGGGCGGTTTTGGAGCGCATGCTCTCCCGAAAAAACAAAAGCGCCCTTAACATTACTTTTGCGTTCTTCATGGCCGAGAACAGTCTGTGTTCCGGTATATACGTGCCGTGAAAGAAGATTTTCATCGATTTCAAGGCCGGTAAAGGCTGAAAAACCCTCCGCTATTTTCAAACTCTGATTATATCCGCGCTCTTTCAGTTTCCGGGGATGCAGGGGAACTGGAACAAGGAGCGCCGTGGAAAAGTTCGACAGACTCGTCCAGGATTTCCTCGCCATTAAATTTCCCATGTGATACGCAACAGATGGCATATCATGATATTTGAAAGAATGGACAAGAGTCCGGCAGATTTCATGGTAGGGCAGGAGTACCGTT
>JBAYHX010000207.1:0-6227 GCA_041665965.1 Candidatus Latescibacterota bacterium | reverse complement strand
GTTTTGGCCATCTCTTCACGGCCGCCGGGGTTTTCCATGACATACTTTATGCGGGAAATGGTATCTTCCCCGTGAATCACCTGCCCGTTCAGCCGAGAGGCATGGGCAAGTTCACGGCCTGTGATGAGATCAAGTACGGTTCCCACCACAGTAGTTGTGCCGATATCGAACGCAATGCCGTATTTCCGGGAAACAGTATTGCCCGGTTCGATTCCGATCATCCTGCCGTTTGCAGTTACCGTTGTCACTTTGAAATCAGCTTCCCGGATAAGCGAATAAAGCTCTCTCAGGAGGTCGATATCGAAATCAGGGCAGCAGCCGTCGGGAAGATTCAACGCCCGTTCGATTCTGAAAAGGTCGGATGCCTGATCCTCAAGGGTCGGTTCGGGCAGTTCGGTATACGTCTTAATGACCGAAGGGTCGAGATCAAAGGTGCGTTTGAGACCGTCCACCAGTATTTTATCTCCTAAAACTCTCATCCCGGGGGAAATCAGCACACTCATGGCACGGTCAACACGTGTCTGGCATGCCAGCCTTACTCCCCTCCCGATTTCCTCAGAGGTCAGGTGTTTAATGTCCAGGGGGCCCGGCGCGGGCGGATCCGGATGAATTTCCACAGCGCATTTACCGCACGTTCCTTCTCCTCCGCAGGGCATCAAAACGTTTATGCCCAACGCCTTTATGGCATCGGAAAGAATTGTTCCCGATCGAGCATCGATTCTCAGCCCGTCAGGCTGGAACTGTACTTCAAATGTTTTCAATTCCACTCTCCAAATAATCAATCACTCCGAAAAAGTCCCCAAACGGATTATAAGGGATCCCTCTATGCCCGCAGAACTCAGCCAGGTCTTTGTGGGCGAACACGATATCCGCACTGAGAACGGCGAACCGGTCTGAATACCCGTCTCCGATATACACAACTTTATCCCATTCCTTCCTTTCCGATTCGATATGCCAGCGCTTGCAGTTGCCGCACCTGCCGCAGCCCTTGTCCGCATAAGGGAATTCCACGCCAATGGAACCATTTGCAAAGTACATATGGTTTGCATGGAAGAGAGTTGCTTCCATCCCGTTTTTCGCAAGGATATAGTCGATGTAATAATCAAGCCCGTCAGAAAGAATGGTCAAAGGAATATTCTTTCTGCGGCAGTATTCATTCAAATTGGTGAATCCCGGAACCAGAGTGTGCGTATCAAGTTCGACATCCAGTTCTTCTTTCGTAACAACCGTTTTGGCGCACTCACGAGCAAGGCATTCCATGGATGAAACCCTGCCGGCTTTCCATTCCTCTATGATATTTCTATGCCAGCCGGCATCTATCAGTTCAGCCGGCAGAAACCGTTCGAAGATGCTGTCGCCTACATCACGACGGGTTATGGTGCCGTCAAAATCAACGAATATTCTGTACATGTCAGCTCAATAGTATCCGAAGCGCCAGCAGGAGAAGAACAGCCCCAAAAACTCTCCGCAGTATTTTTGAATGAGTTTTGGCGTTCAGGTGAGCGCCTAGAGCGGCGCATGGAATCCCGCCAATCGCGAGTGGAATCGCCGCCGACCACCATACAAATCCAGTTGACCATCCCTGCAGAACGAACTGCATTACCTGACCATACCACATATACGACAGCGTTGAAGTGATTCCTATAAATATGATAATCGCACTGGAAGTTCCGGCTATCACATTCATAGAAAGCGCAAAAAGGAGGATGAATACAGGGATCATAACAATCCCTCCCCCGATGCCGAGAAAACTCCCCAGAAAACCGGTGATAAAACCTAGAATGGGAAGAAATTTTCTTGAGAGGATCGGATTTCCATCAAGACGGCCATCCGGTTTGATCGAACCTTTCAGAACGATAAGAAGCGATGAAACGATCAGGAGAACCGCGAAAGCTTTTTTCAGCATAACAGGGCTGGATATAGATGCCGCCCAGGGGCCAAGTATCGAACCGATAACCGCCGCAGGAACTATGATAGCCACAGTCTGCCAGTCAACCCGGTTGTTACGGTGATGGCTGATTGCCGAAGCGGTGGAAAAGGCGGTCACCAGGAACATATTGGTTCCGAAAATGATTTTTACAAGGTCAGGGGTAACCACCCCTAAAATCGGGTAGAGAATAAGGCAGACCGGTGTCAGGATCACGCCTCCGCCGATTCCAAGGTATCCCGCGCCGAAACCGGCTACTGCTCCTGCAAGTAATAGCTCCAGAATATATAGTAAAGACATGAAAGTGGTTTTTCTCTTAATAAAAATGAACTACCCCGCAGCAAGGTTGCAAGGTATCCAAGTCCCCCCCTAACCCTCAATCCCTTTCCCCATACATGGGGGCAAGGGATGAAAAGCAGGCAAAAGAACTTTTTCTGCCCTCCCGTAGGGGGGAAGGCGGTCCGAAGGACCGGAAGGGGATTTATCAATTACAATACTATCGGTATCTATTTCAAAAGCTATTGATACTATGACGCCGTTATGAAAAATTAATCATGTTTTATACCGGTTTGCATTCCCGGCGAAAGAAGGGTATGGTACATCTGTTCGTTGTGCAGAACCTCGATGGCTTTTTGAAGCTGCACATCCCAGTCTTTCGAAGTAATGGTGCGCTCTTCGGCGCCGAATTTTGCAGAAGCGATTTCCCTCTTGAGTATACGTTTGATCGTATCCTTGTGGCTGAAAAAATCCTCGTTACGTTTATCGGCAACGGATTTTTCCAACTTATCGATCATTTTCACTATATCGCCGTTATAATTATCCTCTTTCAAACTTTTTCTGAATTTATCGAGACTTGCTTTCCCGGGAATTTCGTACTCAAAAAAAGAACATGTGTCGCTGTATGCCTTGAACTCGTTTACCATCTCATCTGTCACGGTGAACGTTTCTGTGAGATTGGGATGACGCTCGTTGAAATACACAGCAAAATCAAAGAAGATGCTCTGGGCAAACAACTGGCTGACAATATTCCCGACCTGTTTTTCCTGTACGATAATATCGGGAGTAATACCTCCGCCGCCGAACACGATCCGTTTGGCATCGGTATAAAATTTCGGGCCATTTTTCAAACTGTCATTCTGAGCGGGTGAATTCTCGGAATCATTGGTCATTTCCCTCTCTTCATCGGATGTGGCAACCATCCTCAGCTCTTCGAGCTTACGCTCTTTGTGGATAAGGCGGCTTGAGGGAGTATAGTAATGGGCAGTTGTCAGTTTCAATCCGGTTCCTTCCGGAAGATCGTCAAAAACGGTCTGAACCGAGCCTTTTCCGAACGTGGTCTCCCCAATTATCACCCCGCGGTCGTGATCCTGGATAGCTCCGGCCACAATTTCCGAGGCTGAGGCGCTGCCACGGTTAACCAGCACAACCAGATGCATATCCGAATTGACCTTAGGAGATTCCTCTGCTGTGAATGTAAGGCTGTCCTCGGGTGCTCTTCCCTTCGTATAAACAATCACCGATTTCTTGGGAAGGAATTTATTGGAAACCCTCTGAGCTTCTGTAAGAAGACCGCCCGGGTTGTTACGGATATCGAGAATAATTCCCTTTGCCTTGGCAGTTTTCAATTTGTCGATTGCCGCATCCATTTCCTTGGAGGCTTCCTGGTTGAACCGATTCAGCTTGATATATCCGATGTCATCCTTAATTATCCCGGCATAGGCAACATTCGAAAGCGGGATTATCTCTCTGGTGAGTGTCAGATCAAATACCGGATGATTCCCACGTTTTATCTTTATATGTACTTTGGCGCCTTCTTTTCCCCGGAGCATACTGACAACATCGTTGAGATCCATGCCCAAAGTGCTTTTCCCCTCGACTTCACTGATCAAATCGCCGGTGCGCATTCCCGCTTTCAAAGCCGGTCCATTCATCGGGTAAGCCATGACACAGGGATAATTCCTGTGCATTCCTATCTCGATTCCAATTCCACCGAACTGCCCTCTGGTTTCATCATTAAGCTGTTTAAAATCACGGGGATCGAAAAAAGAAGAATAGGGATCGAGCTTTTTGAGAATGCCGTCCACACCGTTTTTGGATAACTCCCATGCATTTGTAGGCTCGACATAACTTTCGAGAACACGTTTATATACTCTGGAATATAATTCCATCCCGTTATCAACATCTTTTATTGTAGAACCGCCGGAAGCCCCGCTGACTTCAATGGCAAATAACATGGCACTGATTATCAGGGCTGCGAGAGCCATATTGATAAATAGGATTTTCCTCTGTTTTCTGCTATCCATTCCTGCCTCCATGTGAACTGCTGAATCCTCTACTGTTCAACTACCGTATTCGACAATGTACCGATCCCGGTGCAGGTTATTTCAACTGTATCCCCCGGGTCAAGGGAGCCAACACCTTCCGGTGTTCCGGTCGATACCACATCTCCTGTCTCCAGGGTCATGATTTTTGTAATATATTCGATGATAATCGGAATGCTGAAAATCAGATCGCGGGTATTCCCATCCTGCTTAAGCTGCCCGTTCACCCGGCTTTGCACCCCGAATTCCAGAGGTTCTTTCGAGGCTGAAGCCAGAAGCACACAGGGACCCATCGGCGCAAACGTATCGAAATTCTTCGAAGGCATCCAGGGAAGAGACCTTGCCAGGTCCTTTTTTTGAATATCACGAGCGGTAACATCGTTAACGCACGTATAACCGGCCACATATTCCATAGCTTCCGAAGCAGGCACATTCTTTGCAGTCTGACCGATAATGAAAGCAAGCTCCGCCTCGTAGCTCAGGCTCCCTATCCAGGAAGGTTTAACAATCGAATCGCCCTGCCCTATAACTGTGGAAGGCCATTTACCGAAAAGCACCGGCTCATCCGGAATTTTTTGGCCCATCTCCCGGATATGATTATGATAATTGTTCCCCAGCGCGATGATCTTTCCGGGATTGATCGGAGGATTTATCTCATATTCTCCGGTAACAGTCAGATCGGATTTTAGACCGTGCGCATCAACAAAGTTCATGACTGCTCCGAGATAATTTTCGGTAAAAATATTATCCCAGATCAAATCTTCAATATCCCGTATCGAATCGCCAAAATAGTTTTCCTTTGAAATCTCATAAAATGCTATCGCCCGTGTCAAGTCGAGCAGGACACCATCATTCTCGAAACCCAGAAAATCTTCATCATCTTTGGAAAGAGAGTAAATCCTCATACCATCTCCTTATATTCTTATGGCTTTAACCAGTCTTTCGCGGCCGGTCATATCTTTGATTATTTCAATTGATCTGTAATGGCACACCTGTTCAAGAGCCTTTTTAATTATATCTGCCTGTTCTTCTCCGCACTCGAGGAGGAGCAGCCCTCCGGATTTAAGATGCCGGTGGGCATTCTCCGCGACGGTTCTTAAATACCGCATCCCGTCCGATCCGCCATCCAGCGCTGCCCGTGGTTCATAAACGTTGATTTCCGGCTGAAGCGTTTTAATATCCCCGGAGGAAATATACGGCGGATTGGAAAGTATCGCATCGAAAAGTCCGAACTCTACAACCCCTTCCAGCATATCTCCCTTTTTCAGGGTGACCGAATTTCCCAGCCTCAAGGCCTGGATATTCTCATCGGCAAGCTGAAGCGCATCATCCGACAATTCAACCGCAACAACCTTTGCCCCAGGTATCTCCTTTGCTACGCTCAGTGCGATAACACCCGTACCGGTACCCAGATCAGCCACAAGAGGCTTTTCATATCCCCGAAGATACTCTATTGCCACAGAAACCAGTATTTCCGTCTCAGGACGAGGAATGAGCGCACGATTGTCGGTTATTATCCTTAATTCACGGAACTCTGTCGATCCGGTCACATACTGGAGCGGTTCATGAGCAAGTCTCCGACGGTAAAGCGCGCGGAATCTCCCCACTTCAGTTTCGCTGACCGGACGGTCAAACGAAATATATAGCTCTATACGGTTCAGTCCGAGAACACTGCCCAGCATACGTTCGACTTCCAGCCTTGCATTCTCAAAACCCTTGCTCTTCAAATGTTTGGAAGCAGTAATAATGAGATCGACAACGCGCAAGGTTTTTTCAGACATTTGAATGTACTGGCTCTTTCATACCCGTTCACGGAAGATGTCAGTTTTATTTCCTTCATTCATTTTGACTTGCAGACTCATTCGCCTGATCTTCCAGAGCGCTTCTCTGATCTTCCATCCGGATGGCATCGATCATCTCACCTAAATCCCCTTCCATGACACGGTCAAGTTTATAGAGGGTAAGATTGATTCGGTGAT
>JBAYHX010000206.1:0-6229 GCA_041665965.1 Candidatus Latescibacterota bacterium | reverse complement strand
GTATCCGCTGCCATATCGGCAATACGGTTCACTGTGCCGAATTCAGCCTCTATAACACGAAGCTGACGCATCGCTTCTTCGAAGTATTCTCTCCCCAGGGGGTTATTGATATTTATCGGTTTGTTGTATCGTTTCGCGGATGAAAAAGGGACATATTTTTCATTTATCAGCTTTGGTTCATCCCCTTTCACATTCACAGCAATGCCGTCGCGGGCCAGAATTCTCACTGCATCGGCATTGATCATCCAGAATGTCATCAGGCCAAGCGCACCCGATACCGGTCCCATGCGGACATTTTCTCCGGGGATATCCATGATCGCACCCTCGGTGGAATCTCCGGTTTCTATCCAGATGTCGCAGAAATGACGGTATTTCAGTTTCGCCTCATCGGTCAGCAATTCCGGGTGGGGGGATTCTGCGCTCCAGGGGCTTGTTGCTCCGATTACAAAAACTCCTTTATTGTGAGGGTCTTCCATTGGCTGACCGATCCTGCTCAGAAGTAAAATATCCCCCTTTTTCGCCTGGTCGGGTGTATATCCATTAATGAACAACCCGGGGTCGCCCGGTCGGTCGGGGAATGTATCGAAATCGATCTCATGTCCCATATCCCATTGACTATAGCATCGGCCTCCGTTCTTAACAGTCCGGGCAACATGGTAGGCCGTTTCAAGGAGATTATCCGATTCGAGATTCCTGATTCTTTCAAGCATTCCCCGCACTTTCTCTATATACCTTAAGCCCAGGGGTTTGGTATTCTCGTCTGAAACGACTGCATTTCCCGTTCGGCTCATAATTCCGGCGGCGGCAGCCAATGGGATGCTTTTCATGGCATTACGGCGATCCATTTCTTTATCCTCTCTCGGTCAGGCTGTTCACTTGCGAATCTGACTGGTTTGCTTTCTTACAAATATATCGTGAGTCGAATTATTGACAAGTATTTTTCATTGCCGGCGGATCAATCGCTCCGTGACGAAACCGAAACCCTCCCTGCTGATTGTGAAGGAATAGCTCCCCGGGATTATTGCTAACCTGCGAAACGAAACATTTTCTTTAAACAAACTCAGATTGTTGGGCTTGTCGATACAATCTGACTTGCAACAAAACATATATTTGGTTACTTTCTCATTTGGTGAGCTGGCTGTACAACATTCTCATTGTACTCTCCTTAACAAGGACCTCCCCGATGAAAATACTCTCTGTAGTCTGCATCCTTTTTCTTACTTGGTTGCTGCCTTCCGTTCAGGCAGAGAAATTCAACTCGCGCTCAAAGATCGTTCCGGTTGAGCAGGCAAAGAAACATCCGATAACTTCAAACCGCCCGGCGGTTGGATTTTTCGAGGGCGCTCTTTTAGGAAACGGCGGCCTGGGAGCGGTTGTCACCTCCCGTCCCGATGCTGTGGTCATCTATTTCGGCCATAACGATGTCTGGGATATACGGATCGCGGAGAACAACCGTGACAAGATAGGCACATTCCGGGAAATATTCGAAAAGGTCATATCCATCCCCGATACTCTGAAAACCCTCGATGACGACCCCTGGTACAAACAGTACCTATCCGTTATGAGAGAAAACTATTCCAAACCCTACCCGAGGCCCTTTCCCTGCGGTTCGGTTGTACTCTGGTTTGACCGCCGCAAAGCGGAACTTCTGGGGCACCGTCTCAATCTGGACACAGGCGTTTGCGAGGTCAATTTCCTCATCGACAACCGTGAGGCCCGGCTCGAAGTATTTGCCGACATGACCGCCGACCGTCTCATGTTGCGGATGGTGGATAATCAGGGGCATCCATCGCCATCCCCGTTCCGGTATATAACCGTGCTTCCCGATCCCGAAACGCCCCCTGAGATGCCCCAATACACGACTGTCACAGAAAATGAGTGTGGAATCCTTTCCTTCCGTCAGACCCTTCCGTTCGAAGAGATAACCGAAAAAAATCCCTTCCGTCAAAATCTCCGCGACCGTGCGTTCCGCCTCACCGCCAGAGTGAGCGCACCATTCGACCGGAATACTGTTCTGAAAACCGGCGAAGATTTCACCGACATGGGGCCGATTCCCGGCCAGCCGGGCGGAGCGAAACCACTGCGGGGAATAATCGACGATAAATCCGATTTTTTCCTCTGTGTTCAGCTTGATTGCGGGTTATCATCCGTCCTGGGGACTGCGATCCCGGAGATTCCCGCGCCTTCACCTCAAACATGGACAAAGGCCTCGGAACAGAGCCGGGAAATCTGGCGTCGATACTGGGATAAATCGGGGATTGCCCTCACCGATGAGGTTCTTGAAAGCGCATGGTACCGTAACCTGTATTTTCTCCGGTGCGCGCTCCGTCCCGGAGTCACCTGTCCGGGATTATTCGCCAACTGGAGCTATCGCAGCATCGGAACCGCATGGCACGGCGACTACCACATGAACTACAATACCCAGCAGCCGTTCTGGGCAGCTTTTTCAAGCAATCACACGGATCTTCACCTCCCCTATGTCGATATGGTGGAGCGCACCCTTCTGCCGGTGAGCAAAAAATGGGCGAGTGAATATTACGGCCTCCGGGGTGCATTCTTCCCCCATTCCGCGTATCCGGTTGAAATGAGCATCATGCCGTATCCGCTCCCGACCTGGGGCTGGGAAGTGTTCGAAACCCCCTGGACAGTCCAAAGCCTCTGGTGGCATTACCAGTATACTCAGGACAGGAATTTTCTCCGTGACCGGGCGTTCGGAGTAATAAAAGAGGCGGTTCTCTTTCTGGTCGATTATATGAAACGTCCCGAGGCCCACGGGCAGCGGTGGGGCGATGATAACTATCATATCTTTCCCAGCGTTCCGCCGGAGCTGTATGGTTTGAAACCGGGATTCGACAAGAATTCCGATACACTTGCCGATCTCGCTCTCACACGGTTCGTTTTCAAAGCTTTCATCTCGGCCTGCGATATCCTGGGATATGAAAACCGTGAGGCAGAACTGCTCGGTGAAGTCCATGACATCCTCGCTCATTTCCCGGGGTATCCGAAAGCTGAATCCGCACGGGGCGGGGTGTTCGTTTCGGTAAAAGGCGAGGATCCCGAAATCGTTTATAATGTGCCGGCCAGCCTGATGACCGTATTTCCGGGAGACCAGCATGGCCTTCATTCCACTCCTGATGAATTCCGGACCGCAGTCAACACCTATAAGAACCAGCAGAACGAGGGCGGAAACGATCTTGTTTTCCTGAATGTGCAGGCCGCACGGCTGGGTCTTCTCGACCTGGAGAAATTCAAGCGGCAGATCGAATACTGCCTTCTTCCCGATGGAACATGTACTGACAAAGTCCTTCAGATACATGGCCGCTATACCAATACCACGCCGTTCGATTTCATGGCGCCGATGGGAATATGGTTCGAGAACTTTTCTCTGCCTCTGGTAATAAACGAATGCCTGCTTCAAAGCTACAACGGAGTTTTACGGTTCTTTCCAAACTGGCCGAACGGAAAAGAAGCGGAATTTAGATCTTTACGGGCTGTGGGCGCATTTCTTGTCAGCGCGCGCCTGAGCGGCGGGAAGGTTCGGTGGATAGAGGCAGAGAGCGAGGCAGGGCAGCCGCTTTCCCTGATTTCACCCTGGAAGAATGGCGCTCTGCTCGAACGGCAGAAGGGGAAAGAAATCCTTTCCGGAGATATATTCCTGATCGAGACAAAACCGGGAGAAATAATCAGGCTTCTGCCGAGATAATATTTTCCCTCACCCCTTGATCCCCTCTCCCATGAATGGGAGAGGGGTACGTCTCAGCTTGATTGCCATTCCGCCTCGCCCACAAAGTGTGAGAGGGTCAGGGGGGAGGGCTAATGAGAAGATATGCAGATACAAGGAACCTCTCTTTTTCTTGAGCGTCTTGATAATTGTGACTATTGGATGAATTTTTTACCTGAAAGATTTGCCATATGCCCCTGACGCAGACAAAAAGTTACATTATGAAAGCTGAATCCTGGGCATCCTCCCTTTGGGAAATGTCGAGAACCCGCTGGCCGGAACGTGTCGGTCAGGACAGAAATTACAGGACGCATGTGGTTCATCCGGTTCTGGAAAAGCTGCTGAGCGGATTGTTCCCTGGCGGCATAAATATCCTTGACCTGGGATGCGGCGATTGTTCGTTTTTGGATGATCCCCGGTTTAGCGAAAGAATCAGGATGGAAGGTTCATACCTGGGTATAGATATCTCCGGCAAGCTTATCGAAAAAGCACAATCACGGCACAAGGGAAAAGAGATTTCCTTCCTTCAGGGCGATCTCGCCGATCCGGCGCTGGCTGCTCGTATCTCCGGAATTGGGAAAGATTGGAATGCGGCGCTTTCCGTTTTTGTTATTCAGGAAGTTCCCGACCTCGATACTTTTCTGAAAAATCTCGCCGGAATCGTTCCTCCCGGGTGTTTGATCATTGTCGTAACGGTGCATCCGCAATTCGCGGAATGGCTTTTGGATGAGGACAGTATGTGGGTGGAAAAAGACCTGAACCCCGGTTCAGGAAACGGAGGGCTCTGGAAATGGGCCGGGTATTATCCTATTGTCGATGAACCGCGTGAACCGTTTTATCTTCCCTATTTCCACCGGAGTATCGAGGATTATACTGAGGCGTTCTCCCGCGCCGGGCTGAAAGTTTCTGAAATCCTCAGTGTCCCTGACCGAAAACATGATCTTCCCAGTCTTTTGGAGCGCGGTATTTCTCCCTTCGTGCAATTCGAAACGAATCTCTACTGGCCGCGCATTGCGGAGGAACCCTCCGCTCTGGTTATCACCGCTGTAAAGGAAGCTATTCATGGATAAGAATGCCGAGCGTATTTACAGGATTCCGCCTATCATGACCGGCGGAAGGTCGTATGAGGAACTCCGCGACCGCTTCCTGGAACTGCTCAACTCCGACACCGGCCCGGCGCAGATACACCGCTACTCGACTCCAGGAATCTATGACGCCGACCGTGTTGCCTATATCATTCCTCCTGTCACCAGCGTTGACCAGCGTGATACATGGAATCCGAGCAATATCTATATTGTGAAAGAAGGCGTGGTTGCCATCGGCAAGGTATTCTATACAAAATCAAGCGGAGAGTATCTTGTTGAGGAGCTTATCCTGAATCGGGGTGATATTTTCGGCGAATTCGAAGTGCCCCTCTCCATTCTCGGAAGCACTGCCTTCTGGAATACCAAGCTGCCCCCGCGGTTCAACATGACCTATGGCGCATGGGCGAGCGGCGCGGCGCTCAACTGGTCGATGGCATATCCGCGCTATATCACACGGGACAGCACAGTGAAAGAAAACGCACAGGTAGCCTCGCATCCATTTTATATCAAGAGCAAGAACATCCGTCCGATGACCGACGCCGAGATATTCATTGTGCCGATCGGACATTTCGAAAAGGTGGTCAGCGCCAGCCCGGAAGCCATGACCTGGTTTCTGATGAACGTTCTCTGGAAAAACCGCCTGTATTTCGAGCCTCCTTCCGAGGGCTACGGCCGTTCGCCTTCCGATTCCATTGCCCGTCTTTTCATCCGTATTCTCGCCTATCGGATACGGCTCAATCTGATAGTCAAAAACGAAAGAGAAGGGAAAACCTCCTGCCGTACATTCATCGGCCCTACAGAATGGATCAAATACGGTCTCGGCTCTTTTTCCGCCAACCTTATGGATGTTGTCCACTCCGCCGGAGGGATGAGCCGCGACCCGCTGAACCTCGATGTCTTTAACGATGAACTGGGCGATAACCTTGATATAACCTACCATTACCCTGTGAAAAACCTCGATGATGAACTTCTGAAAGCTATGGGATGCACTCCCGCAGTTGACAGGAAAGAGGGAAGGTACGGCCTTCTTACCGGAATTCTTATGGAGCTCAAAGACCTCGATTTTTTCAAACAATACCTTCTCGAAAAAGGGGAATAATCTTACTACTGTTGTCGAGATCAAACAACACAAAGAATCGATTTTGAAAAATCACAGGGGTTTCCCCTCGCCCGTTTACGGGAGAGGGATCATGGGGTGAGGGTGTCTTTATTTTTCCTTCTCTTGTCTTTGCCGAATCAACACGGTTACTCTTTTAACCCGGATAATTCATAAAAAATATTCATCGCAATCGTTGAGTCAGAAATCCCTACTGCCTGTCGGCATCTCCCCTAATTAAGGGGAGAATTATGTACAAGGCTGTCTTTTTTTTTCTTTGTTCAACCCCCTTAGCAAGGGGGTCGCCGTAAAACGGCGGGGGGATTT
>JBAYHX010000205.1:0-6236 GCA_041665965.1 Candidatus Latescibacterota bacterium | reverse complement strand
CGAGATAAACCCGGCGACAATCCCTGTCAATGCCCCACGGGAATTGATGCTTTTTATGAGAATTCCTCCGAGAAGAGGGGCCATGATTGCAGGAGCAAAGGCGGTAAACGCTTTTACCATGATATCAAATAAATTCATCCCCTGAATATGCTGGAGGATTACCGCCAGAACAGTGGTGAAAAGTCCTATGAATATGACACTTAACCGCCCAACGGTAATGAGATGTTTCTGGGAAGCGCTTTTATTTATCTTTTTTGCATAAAAATCGTTTGTAAAAACGCTGGAAAGCATGGTGTATTCATTGCTCAGAGTGGAGAGCGTCGCCGAAAGAAGCGCGGCAATCATTACTCCCATCATGCCGACAGGGAGAGCCTTGAGGCTGATGTAAGCGTATGAAAAACGCGCGTTGGGAATGTCCGGCATAACTACCCGTGCGAACATCGCCGGTGTAAACATGATGATCGGGAGAAAGAAATTCCAGATGGCTACCCCCAAAACCACCTTACGTGCATCTGCCTCGCTTCGCACACAATTGTATTTCTGAATCATCGACCAGCCTGCATTGACAGAAAAGAAAACGAGAACAATCCAGGTCAAATACTGATAGGGATCATACGGCGAATGGAGAGGAGTGGAAAAATCTACCGGCATTTTGCTGAGAAAATTACCAATCCCGCCAACTTCACGGAGGGAGACAAAGAATATGAACACCACCGCAAGAACCTTGATGATGAACTGTATAAAATCGGTAACGATCACCGACCACTGGCCACCCATAAAAGAAAACGCGATAATGACAATACCTGTTATCCAGATGGCACGAGACATATCGATGGCTTCATTGGAAATAGCTGCGACAATAAAAATTGCTGTGGCATATATCTTTATTGAATTGTCAATAAACCGGAGCGGAAAACCTGTCCAGACAAATACCTGACGGAGCGCCGGGCTGAAACGAGCTTCGATGAATCCTATCGGGCTCATCATCTTTGCCCGCCGCCACCTCCCCACAAAAAGATAGGCGCCGATAATCATGGCCGGGACCGAAACCCAGTAAAGGGTCAGCGAAGTCAATCCGTATTTGTATCCAATTTCTGAATACATGACAAAGGCCAGAGCGGAAAATGCCGACATCCAGAGAGAAATCGCGGCAAGCCACCACGGTATATCTGCTCCGGCGACAAAGTAATCTTTGGCATGTTTAATATATTTTGATGAATATGTGCCAATCAGTATAATGATGATGAAATATGCGGCCAGTACAGCAAAATCAAATCCCTGGAGATGTTTAATTCCCTCCATGTCTCCCCCGAAAAATGGTAAATAAAAAGTAGCAGTTTGTCTTCAGTCCTTAAATTATTCATTATTCAAAAAATCCGGCGTCAGTCATAACCTTTCTGAATGTTTCACGAGTAACAATTGTACCGGCTGAGCGTGTATCCATAGGAGGTGTTATTCCTTCATTAATCCATTTATAAAGGTACTCCGCAGATTTATATCCCTCGCCGACACAATCGACAAAACAGGTGCCGATGAATCCTGTCGGTTTTTCTTTTTCCAGTTCCGGAAGAGATGTGGCCCCGCCGATACCGACAGCGATGATGGAATCGACGTTAAAACCGTGATTTTCGAGCGCTCTGACAGATCCCAGAACAGCTTCGTCATTCACTGAGTAAGCAATCCATTTTTTTACATCCGGATGCTGGGTGACAATGATATTAGCTGCCGCGAAAGCTCCCGGCTGATCGATGATGCTTTCCGGGACGCGGTATATCTTTTCAGCGGGGAAACCGGCCTGTGTGAGTGCTTCAGTTCCGCCTTCGGTACGTTCCCTGACTGTATCAAGCTGATCATAGGTGACAACGCAGGCCCCGGTATCTTCAATCTTCCACCCACGTTTTTTCATTTCATCAAAAAGGTATTTTCCGATGCTTCGCCCGATATCCCTTGCCGCCAAACCTATATATGGAACATTCATGAACTTGCCGTCTGCTCCTATAAACTGGTCGTCCACGGTGAATACTTTCATCTTGTACGATTCCGCCTTCGCCATGATCGCCGGACCAAGACGTACATCCGGAGCGCATATAACAAATCCCTTTGCGCCCTGAGCGGCCAGATTATCGATACCGGCCAGCACCTGATCTCCGTCCCTCGCACCTATATCCACTACTTTGAATCCATATTTATCCCCGCATTTTCGCGCTCCCTTAATTTCCTTCTGAAACCATGGTTCCTCGGGAAACTTAACCATGAATCCGATGGTAACTGCCCGATTTTCTTTTTTGGAATTACAGCCAATCAATGCAAAAGCGACTGAAATTGACACAATAAACAACCCAATGACAATATAACGATTCATAAAAATAGTGTTCCTTTCATGGTACAAATGAAATTCACCTAACATGAGGGGAAGCATTTTCTGTAAATCAATGATGATTGAACTTTAGAATCGAAGAAATAAAACCATATATTCAAAAGTAATATACATCAATTTGAAAAGAATATTAGATAAGCAGCATCTATGTAAAATATTTTTCTGACAGTATCACTTTCTCAACAACTTCTGCAAGTCCGGAATCGTTATTTGTCGCGACAACGACCTTTGCAAGTTTTCTTATTTCTTCAGGGGCATTACCCATTGCAACCCCGACATCCGCGCCGGCAATCATGTCGGCATCGTTATAATTGTCGCCAACAGCGACAATCCTGCCTTCCGGTATTCCCATCCATTCTGTCATAAGATGGAGGGTGCGATTCTTGGAGACATTTTCTCCCATGATCTGCAGAAACCAGTATTCGTGATTTTTTCCACCGAAATGAGCGCTTTCGAAAGGAAGTGACATCACCGCAACCGGATAATCACTGAGCGCTTTCCTGATACGGAAGACCGTTTCGCGATTTTCGATCATTCCTATCTGCATGACATCATCGACATGTTCAAGGATATTCTGAACACGGACGCTCCGGAGGTCGTTGGTCAGATACCATGTAAAGTATTCGCAGGCATTTTCAAGAGTATCGTAGAACATGCTCTGGCTGAAAATATTGCTGTTGTAAAGAACCGGGATAGCTCCATTTGCACTGACAATTGTGATGACATCCCGTGAAACCTCGGGAGGAATTTTTACCAGATGAAGTATCTCGCCCTTTCGTATATCAATGATGCAGGCGCCATTACTGAATAAGGCGTAGTGGACAAATGGAAGGCTTTCCACTATCTGCTGGGCGGCATACCAGGTTCGTCCGGTGGCGATGACAATTTCCCATCCGGCCTCGGCAACCTTTTCCAGCGCTTTGTAAACGGTATCAGTGATAACGCCGTGATCGGTAATAAGAGTTCCGTCTACATCGATGGCTAAAAGACCTTTTGCAGTTTTGAAGGGATACGTATTTTCAGTCACTCGTATTTTCCTTATCCTTTTTCTCTTCATGAATTTTTCTTTTCTGCTCTGACCACCATTTCAAACGCTCACCCACAAGCTTTTCATACCCAAAACCGGTCGGATGGTAATATACCGTTCCCCGAAGTTTGTCGGGCAAATGTTCCTGACCGGAAAAACGGTCTTCCGTCTCATGATCGTAGATATACCCGCGGCCGTATCCCAGTTCCTTCATAAGAGATGTGGGAGCATTCCTTATATGAAGCGGCACAGGTAGTTCCCCGTATTGACGGGCGTCACGGCGCGCATTTGAATAGGCGGTATAGACTGAATTTGATTTCGGGGCGGTCGCACAATACACGATAGCCTGGGCTATCGCAAGTTCTCCTTCCGGCGTTCCCAGAAAACGGTATGCTTCAGTGGCCGCTATTGCTACCTGCAGGGCATGGGAGTCTGCTATTCCTATGTCTTCTGCAGCAAAACGCACCACCCTGCGGGCGATATAGAGAGGGTCCTCTCCCCCTTCGAGCATACGGGTAAACCAATAAAGAGCAGCATCAGGGTCAGAGCCTCTCATGCTTTTGTGAATTGCGGAGATGATATTGTAATGCTCCTCACCGGCGCGGTCATACCGGAGCATCCTGCGCTGGGATGCTTTTTCAATATCGGAAAGCGTAATGGTTCTGACTTTCTTTCCCCCGCCTTTTGCCAGGATAGCAGCCTGTTCAAGGGTATTCAGCGCACGGCGTGCATCTCCTCCGCTGAACGCAACAAGAGCGGCCATCGCTTTTTTATCGATGCCATCCACAACATTTCCCAATCCCCGCTCCCTGTCTTCTAATGCATGTTCTACTATGCGTCCAATCTGATCTTCCGAGAGCGGTTCGAGAACCAGCACCCGTGACCGTGAGAGCAGTGGAGCTATTATTTCGAAAGAGGGATTTTCCGTTGTAGCGCCAATAAGGACTATTGTCCCGTCTTCTATATGAGGGAGAAAAGCATCCTGCTGGGCTTTATTGAATCGGTGAATTTCATCGACAAACAGAATTGTCTTATTTGGATTCTGACGGGCATGGGCTATTACCTAACGGATGTCTTTAACTCCGCTGACTACAGCCGAAAATGAAACAAAATCAGCATCGGTATACCGGCTTATCAACCTCGCCAGAGTGGTTTTGCCCGAACCGGGCGGCCCCCAGAGGATTATCGAGGATATCTGATCTTTTTTTATCGCCTCCGAAAGAAATGTACCTTCACCGATGAGGTGTTCCTGCCCTACAAATTCATCAAGGGTATCGGGACGGACACGCTCAGCGAGCGGATGGTGTTTTAAAGCGATCTCTTCTTTTTTCTCCGATTCCTGTTTTCCAAAGAGATCGTTTTCATCGCTGTTTTTTTTCATAGTACGAAATCCTGAACGGGTTTGATACTGATAGTATCTTATAGAGGAGGATTCGAAATTCTGACAGTTTCTCCGGAGTCAGCCGATCGGTGAATGGCATCAAGTACCGCGGTAGACCGCCATCCGTCATAAGCTGTTACATAAGGTTCACGATCTTCGGCGAGAGCGTCGATAAAGCTGTTGATGCAGGAAGGAAAAGCGCCCACCCAATGATCGAACACCTTGTAGTTCAATAATGACCGCGGCCATTTGAACCCTTCCGGAGAAGACATCTCAATAGCTTCCGTTTTACGGTCGAGATGGATATGGCCATGCTCCCCCACTACTTCCATAAATGAATCCGGCATGGCAGGATGTGTCTCAGGATATACCCATGTCGATTCGAATGTTGCGAATGAACCTTTTGAAAATTTCACCAGTCCCTGCATAGCGTCGTAGGTATCCCAGCCAAATTTCTCCTTCAAAACCTTTTTTATTCCATACCCTTTTGCTTCAACAGGATCGTCATTGAACCACCAGGTCATAAGATCGATATCATGGCCGGAGAGAAACCACATAGGGGAACTTTTCTGCGCCCAGGGAATCATGACTGTCGGAACGGTGATGGGATTATTCTTTCGTGCATATCCCATGATGCATTCACCAATTTTTCCCTCACGGATCATAGTGAACGTTGCATGGTAAGGGGCAAGCCAGCGGTGGTTGTAGGAAACCTGGAGTTTCAATCCGGTTTCTTTCACTTTTCGTACTATTGCGGCAGCTTCGGATTCATTCGTGGTCAGTGGTTTTTCGACATGGACGTTGATTCCGGCTTCAAGGCAGGTCATCACCGGTTGGAAGTGCGCCCAATCCGGGGTGGCGATAAAAACGGCATCCGGTTTCTCCGCAGCGATCATCTTTTCGTAGTCTTTGTATGATCTCTCAAAACCGAGCTCTGACTTTGCAGATTCCAGATTCTCCTCTTTCAGATCGGAACAGGCAGTGATTTTTACCATTGGATTCCGAAGGAGCGCTCTTCCGACATTCTTCCCCATGATGCCGAGACCGATAATATTGATTTTAAACATCATACCTTCTCCTTCATTGGAATAACAAAAATTGTATCCTTTTTCATAAAGGATTTTGTCGTTCCGAAACTATCTAAAATATTTAATATCTGCCCATCAATCGCTGCTCTCTAAGTTATCGACAATAAGTCTTCTACAATAACCTATAAGGTAACGCCGCCGCAGGCATAAGTCAAGCAGGGATGGCAATATATTACCATTTAGAATAATAGAAACACCATGGCTGCTTTGTAAAATATTTATCTTGACAACGGAAATCATACAGCATAGATTATTGGCATATGCCATTAATATAAGGAGCAAATAATTATGACCAGGCCATGTGTTTCACGTAGAATCTATGAATTACCCCGTTTCGATTGTTACAAACCGAGAGGGGTACCT
>JBAYHX010000204.1:0-6289 GCA_041665965.1 Candidatus Latescibacterota bacterium | reverse complement strand
TTAATCGAAAGAATTCCTCGCAGCTAGCTGCGGGATAGAATCTGTGGTTTTCTCTATCTGAAAGGCAGCCCCCCAGACCCCCCGGAGGGGGGCGCAAAAGCTGAATAGAAAGGTAGTGAAGTCCCCCTCTGGGGGATTTTGGGGGCTGATTTTGATACCTCGGAGTTTACTCCGGGTAGTTCATTTCTTGTAAATCTTGTAAATCATGTCTAATAGGGGTTCCTTCTTTTTGTTTTTGCGATAAAAATCGCATTTTCTGCTTGACAATCTTAAAATATCTCCTTATGCTATCAATTGTGCGATAGAAATCGCATACAATATTACCATATAAGGGGGCTTTTATGGCGCGATGGAAATCTCGTACACTGACCGAGGGAGAACTGGATTTCATGCGGGTGCTCTGGGAACTCCGTGAAGCCTCCCCTGATGAGATACAGACCGCCCTTGCCGCGAGCGGGCGTTTCCTTACCGGCGGAACCATCCGTAATGTTCTGGCGGTCATGATGGAAAAAGAATATGTCAGCCGCCGTAAACAGGGGAAAGCGCATCTCTATCGGGCTTTTGTGGATGAAGAACAGGCTTTGAAAAGCATGGCGCAGGATCTCCTTGCCACTGCTTTCGGCGGTTCCGAATCTCTTCTTGTGGCGTCTCTTTTGAAAAACCGTGATGTGCATCCGGATGAACTGGAAAAGATCGAGCGTCTTATAGACGAACAGAAACGGGGGGATGGAAAATGAACGCGCTCGCCATCCTTGCCGGTCTGGACAGTTTTGGCTTTACGGTCATGCGTCTGCTCCTCTCCGTTCTCTGGCAGTCCGCCATCCTGTTTGCGTTGATCTGGCTGCTCACATTTCTTTTGCGCAAAAAGAGCGAAACAGTCCGTCACGCGCTCTGGACAAGCGCGATTCTTCTTCTTCCGGTCATTCCCCTGCTTACCCTGGGTGCGGCAAAACTGGGAACTCCCCATGCCGAGCTGCAGGTAATTCCCCTTTATACCACGCAATTGGAAATACCCGATCTTCCTCCTCTCCAGCCTCAAGATGTAAACCAGCCGTCTGAAAAGAATATAATTCCTCCAGTTGAGAAAGCAGCCCCGTTCTCACTAAAATCGATGCTTTCGGAACTGACCCATTATCCCTGGGCGCTGGGCAGTATGGCGTATCTGCTTTTTGTGTTCGGTTTCCTTGTCTGGATCGGCATTATCAGGCTGCGCATCCGTCGCTGGATATACCAGAGCGGGGCGGTCATGGATGCTCGGGTGATCGGGATATTTCATGAGGCCGGTGAGAAGATGAAAATCGGGCGCGAATGCCTGGTCATGGAAAATGACAGGGTGCCTGCCCCGATGACCTGCCGTACTTTCCGTCCGGTTGTCATTCTTCCCCGAGGCTTTGCAGAGGGCCTGTCCGATGCCGAGCTTTATGCGGTTGCCCGTCATGAGCTGACTCATGTGAAAAATTACGACACCCTGATATTCACCCTTTTGGCCATAGTGCGGGCGGTATATTTCTTTCAGCCGCTGGCGTGGTATGCCGCGCATCAGGTATCCTATCTGGCCGAGGTTCGCTGCGACCGTGCGGCGGTGGAATCCGCCGGGGAATCCCTTTCCTATATCGAACTGCTCACCCGCATGGCTGACAAAATGCCAAAAAGAGCCCTTTCCACCGAGCTTGCCGCCGGAATCATTTTCTCCAAAAGCGTTTTTTTCCGCCGTATCGAAGCCTTGCTCTCCGGCTCGAAAATACAAAAACTCTCCCGTCTGGCGATTGCCGGGCTTTTGCTGACCGGGGCGCTTTCTCTCGTACTCGCCTCGGCGCTGCCGCTGGGAGAGAAGAGAGCTACAATCGAGGAATTGATTAAGAAATCGAAGGAGTATGAAAGCCTTTTGCATTCGGGGAAAGTATCTGTAATAAAAGAGCAAATTTCACTGAAAGATTCTACAGTACAATTCCGAGAAGAAATTATTTGCTATTTCGAAGGCGATACATTTTTCACCGAAGATAAAATTGTAGATCAAAAAGAAAAAACTTTTTTTGAAAAAACCATCTTATGCACTCCTGAAAAATGTGAAGAATTAACTAAAGGTTTCGATGAAAAAGGTCAGCCGACATATTCACAGGGTGATATTTACGGCTCTCAGCATTATTTGATGGAGGATTATAACGCTTTGTCATATGGGATGCGGATACAGCGCGATAAAATTTCGGATTTTCTGCAGGGGAAACGTGGAGGCCCCAATAATCCTCCAAAATCTGTCTCAATAATCGGCAGAGAGAAAATATCGGGATTTGATTGTTATGTAATTCACATGGACTTTACAAATGGCGATCGAATTCTTACCGTTTGGCTTTCACCAGGTCATCAGCTCAAACCACTGAAAATGGAGGAAAGTTATCCTCAAGACTCCGCTAAGGCAGTAATAACTTTTAATTATACCTTGATTAAGGGGATATGGTGTACGAAAAATCAGACAACCATTCTGTATAACAACAATAATCAGGCATTTGTGGAACATAATGTTGAGTTCACAGAATTCAAATCCAATATACCTGTTCCCTCCGAAATATTTTCCTGGAAGCTGCCCAAAGGCATAAAGGCGTATGATCATAGAACGGCAGAATGGGTGATAGTTTCTGCGGAAGATGATACAAACAAGATGGAAAAAATTTCCGTACGGGTGCTTTCCGAGGGCAAACCTGTTCCCAATGCAGATATCTACAGGTTGCTTATGAAATACGGCAGATTGGAAACTGATACTGAAACTGTTTCGGAACGAATTGCAACAACAGGTCCTGATGGAACTTTCTCACTTCCTGTAAAAATGAAAAACGGGAGAATCGATGGCGGAGATTACTTCTCGGCGATTGTTCCCAATCGTTTGGCAGGTTTTACTTTTATTGGAATAAACACTGATCCTGACAGCGCGACCATAACTCTTTACCCCGTATCCACTGTTTCAGGCAAGGTTCAGGATAGTAAAGGCAGACCGATTACCGGCGCTGAAGTCAAAGCATGGGGGATGTCTTTACATGGAATGGTCAATCATTGTGACGGTTCCATCCCCGGAATGCTTTCTATAACCGACGGGCAGGGGCGTTTCAAACTGGAACAAATTCCGGACAAAGCAACGGTCGGCTTTCATATCACCGCAAAAGGACATGCCAGCCAAAATCGCTCTGAAATTCCGGCGGGGACAAATAACATTTCTGTTACGATGGAACCTGAGAGTCGTATTACCGGCAGGGTGATGTACGAAACCGGAGAACCGGCGAAAGGAGTTGTAGTAACATGTCGGGCGCTGAAATATAATGCTCAGACTGTAGGTTATTCCAATTGCATTACCGATGAAAGAGGAGTTTATGTGTTCCCGAATCTTTCAGGGGGAATGTATAGTATATTCATCCAGCCGGACAGCACTATTGCCGGATGGGTCGCTGCGCCGAAAGAGAATATCGGAGCAGACCGTGGAAAGACTCGGGGGAATGTGGATTTTCGAATTATCCGGGGTATTCCTGTCTCCGGCAGGGTTGTTGAGAAAGAAACTGGGAATCCGGTTCCGGGAGTAAGGGTTCTTGCAAATATAGAAATCAATCGATCAAATTATACCATAAGCGCTACTAAAGCAGGAGAAGACGGCCGTTATACTATCGGAGTAATCCCGGGACAAATCTATATTATGGCGGATCCTCCCGAAGGGTTTTTTGAGGGTTGGGGATCAAAAAGTGTTATCGTGTCACAACAGAAACAAATTGAAGGTGTGGATGTTCAAATACAGAGAGGGGTTGAATTACACGGCACAATAAGGCTTCCGGACGGTCGCCCGGCAGCAGGTGTCTTGATAAACAACTGCAGCCAGCCTGGGAATGATGGTTATACTGACAAACAGGGAAATTTTATTATTTCCGGTAATATCCCTGGGTCGAGTTATACATTCTATGCCTTAAAACCAAAATTCAATTTGGAATCTTATTTTTCCGTAAAAATTAATCCCGATGTAAATGTAGATGTTGTTCTTCATGAACCAATAAATATATCGGTTTCAGGTACTGTTGTTGATTATAACAACAAACCAGCCCCTGGTTTAATGGTTGGTGTTGTAAATGTTCAGGGATTTTATTTAAAGAAATATCCTGAATCTTCTATTACTGACAGTTCGGGGAAATTTACCATACATAATTTATGTCCCATTATGCGTTACCAACTCACAGTACAGGACGGTATGGCAAATTCTGTAGACTTCACCGCTGGAAAGGATTTGGGGCCGTTTCGCATCACGTTGCCTCGAAACGATCGATGGCTGGAAGGCACAGTCCGGGATGAAGATGGTAAACCCCTTGTAAATGCGGAGGTATTCGCCTTTGGCAATGGTACTCAGAAAACAGTATCCGATCAGAAGGGATGGTTTCGTCTGAACGGAATTGTATCGGAAAACATACAGGAATTACTGGTGAAAGCTGGTATCATTGGCCGGGGCAGTTTTCAAAATGTGCCGACTAATCAGAAGAAAGATTTGCTTATCCCAACAAAGTACCGTTCCCTCTCCGGAAAAGTAAGCGACATTAACGGAAAAACCATTGCGGGAGCACTTGTTACCATTGACCGCTCTGTGCAGGGGCTTTCTCCCATAAAGATACAGGCTGATGATGACGGATATTTTTTCTTTAACGGGCCGGCGTTTAAAAGCGAAACACTTGTTGTCAGTTGTACTGGGTCCATGACGAAAAATGTCAAAGTGAATATGGCCGGAGAAGATGTGAAAATCATCTTACAGCCAAGCGGGGAAAGCATTAAATCTCCTGCCGGAGAGACAAACAAAATGGTTACCGCTCTGGAAACAGCGCCTTCAGCTGTATCCTCCAACGAGAAAAATCCCACAATTATTTCCTATCAGTCATATCTGAAAACTCTTGATGCAGCTGACCGGAAATCTGTCCCTGCCGCCCGTGATGAATTCTTAAAACAGTTTTCAAAAGCTCCGGGAGAAACGACTGCGGAGGGATATAGAGCATTCAGAAAATTTTATCAGGATGTTGTCGATAAATGTGGCCGTAAATATTTCTGGCCGGTAGCGGAACCTATTTACAAAGGGGTTTATTACCGGAAAGAATATCAGGAAGTACTGAACGAAATAATGTCCTACAACCATGTTGTCACTGACGACCTTCTGAACAAAGACCCAATCGAAGTCATGAATGAAAAGGGAACCGGTTTCATCTCTGCTTTAAAAATGAAATATAAAGGCGCAGTGGATGAACTCATTGATTTCCGGAAATGCGGGATGAAATTTTCATGGGGCGAGGGTCATTGGTATCTCGCCGAAGACGCTGCTTTCCTTGCAGGTATAGCAGCCCGCCGTGGGGGCAAAGAACTTCAGGAATATGAACAGTTTCTTGCTGAAGAAGGGAATAAGCGTTTGGGGCAGGATGGGGTTATGTTGGCAACTGCGGATGAACTCCGTCAAAAGATCATACGGTATGAGAATTTTGCTAAAAAACACCCCACCTTGCCTGAAACGAAATCAGTAGTAGAGCCTGAACTTACTTATCATTTGATTTTCCCATACATTAGAGGTTTTGAATATCCTCCGGAAAGACCCAAAAGCTCACAGAAACCGAAGATCAAACCGGAATACATAAAAAGCTATGAGAAGTTCTTAAAAGAAAACAAAGATTCAGACTATTATCCCCTTATTAAGGATGTCTACAATATTTTGAAGAAACATAATTTCACATGGAGCGAAGAATTCCCCGAATATCTGAAATCCAGAGATAGTAATCCCCAATTACTGCAAAATTTTCTTTATAGGGAAAAGGTTCAGGAAAACCAGAGTAACAGTTGGAAAGGGGGAACAGAACAAAATGCAAAGGGTGATAGTTCTGTTTTATTGAGAAAAACAACTCCATCCCAAATATCCTCCACTCAGCAAAATCCCACCATTATTTCCTATCAGACATATCTTAAAACTCTTGATGCAGCTGACCGAAAGTCTGTCCCTGCCGCCCGAGATGAATTCTTAAAACAGTTTTCAAAAGCTCCGGGAGATGTGGCTGTCGAGGGATTCAGGGTTTTCAGAAGTTTTTATAAAAATGTGGTCTTTAAGTGTGAACGGAAATATTTTTCTCCGGCAGGAACGGATCTCATATTTAAGGGGGTTCTTTACCGTAAAGAATATCAGAATGTACTGAATGAAATAATGTCTCTCGATTCTCACCATGCTGTTGTGACCAACGACCTTCTGAATAAAGATCCTATGGAGGTCATGAAAGAACGTGGAAGTGATTTTGTTTCC
>JBAYHX010000203.1:0-6292 GCA_041665965.1 Candidatus Latescibacterota bacterium | reverse complement strand
TTTCTGGGCGCGGTCGATGGCTTTTGTCACCATGGAATGGGTGATAACTTCTCCTTCTTCCACTCCAAGCTTGCTCATGATACCCGCGATACGGTCTGATCCGAAAAGCCGCATAAGGTCGTCTTCGAGCGAAAGGAAAAACATGCTCGATCCGGGATCACCCTGACGGCCTGACCTACCGCGGAGCTGGCGGTCGATACGACGGGCCTCATGACGTTCAGTACCAATGATCTGAAGGCCGCCCGGAATATCCGGATCATCCATAGTGCGTACATCAGGATCGAGTTTAATATCCGTTCCACGGCCTGCCATATTGGTGGCGATGGTAACCGTTCCCTTCTTTCCGGCAAGGGAAATGATTTCGGCCTCTCGCTGATGATATTTTGCATTGAGAACGTTGTGCATGATTCCGGCGCGCTTGAGCATTCGGGAGAGAGTTTCGGATACTTCGACCGAAACGGTTCCCACAAGCAACGGACGCCCCATTGCATGAAGACGGGATATTTCCTGTATGATCGCATTGTATTTTTCACGGCGGGTGCGGTAAATCTGATCTTCTCCATCAACCCTTATGCACGGTTTGTTGGTTGGAATAACAACAACTTCAAGTTTATAAATTTCCCAGAATTCCGAGGCTTCGGTTTCCGCGGTGCCGGTCATCCCGGCAAGTTTTTCATACATGCGGAAATAATTTTGAAGTGTGATGGTGGCTAACGTCTGCGTTTCCTGCTCGATATGGACGTTTTCCTTGGCTTCCAGCGCCTGATGAAGACCATCGGAATACCTTCTCCCGGTCATCAATCGACCGGTGAATTCGTCCACTATCATGACCTTTCCATCCTGGATAACATACTGCTGATCTTTTTCATAAAGTGTGTATGCCCGGAGGAGTTGATTTGCATTGTGGATTTTTTCGGTCTTGACAGCGAACTCGGTTGTAAGCTGTTCCTGCTTGATAATCTTTTCTTCCGCCGAAAGAGTATCATCAGATTCAATCGTGCTTATTTCCTCGTTCAGGTCCGGAATAACAAACACGTCACGCTCTTCCTGACGCATGCCGTTTAGTGCTTTATCAGTGAAAATGATAGTATGGTTCTTTTCATCGACAACAAAAAGGAGTTCCTCATCAATTTCCGTCATACGTTTGTCACGCAGATAGTCATTTTCTACGGTCGTGATAAGTTTTTTCATCTCGGGACGGTCGGCAACGAGTTTCATCAAGCGCTTGTTTTTCGGTGTTCCGCGTTGAGACTGGAGGAGCAGAATACCCGCTTCGTATTCTTTGCCGTTGTCCAATAACTTTTGCGCTTCGGCAAGTTTGGAATTTATAAGATGCATCTGCTGAGCCACAAGTCCCGACACAAGGGGCTTCATCTCATCGTACTTTTGCGTGGATGTGCCGCCAACAGGGCCGCTGATGATAAGAGGAGTTCTCGCTTCATCGATAAGAACAGAGTCCACTTCATCAACAAGGGTATAATAAAATCCACGCTGAACAACATCCTCGGGACGTATTGCCATGTTGTCGCGGAGGTAATCGAAACCAAATTCGTTGTTTGTTCCGTAGGTGATGTCGCAGTCATAGGCGGCTTTGTGCTCTTCAGTGGATGTGTCGCTGACAAGAGAGCCGACTGTAAGACCGAGCATTTCGTAAATTTTGCCGTACCATTCAACATCCCTCAATACCAGGTAATCGTTAACAGTCACAAAGTGCGCTCCATTGCCGGGGAGTGCGTTCAGGTAAAGAGGCATGGTTGCAACCAGACTTTTTCCCTCACCGGTGGCCATTTCGGCTATTTTCCCCTGATGAAGAACGATCGCTCCAATCAACTGGCAATCGAACGGAATCATATCCCAGGTGATTTCACGTCCGGTGACTATCCACTTTTTCCCCACAAGCCTCCGGCAGACTTCTTTCACACAGGCATACGCTTCAGTCATTATGTCATCGGTGGTTTCGCCATCTGCAAGACGCTGCCTGAATTCTGCCGTTTTCCCTTTAAGTTCTTCATCGGTAAGCGAAGAAAGATCGGCGTATATTTCGTTGATTTCATCAACAAAAGGTTGTAAAGATTTTATTTCGCGTTCATTTTTCGAACCAAAGACCTTTGTCAGCGCGCCGGAAAAGAATTCGCTTATCCCTACACTCATAATATTACCCCATCTATGTTATTATATATTTCCGTCATATGAACAGATATGATTTTGATACAAAATTGGAAATCTGATGAAGTTACTGAAACACCTAAAACTAATAAAGATTCTTCGGAAATACAGTAAAAAAACACGGAAATAAAATTATCGGTTAAACTTGCCGGATTATTTTTCATTTTATCGTTGGAAAGCTTTTTTCATTACAAGCGATTTAACTCCCCAAAACTTTTTTGTTTCCAAAAAATATCCTTATTGATTTACGAAAGAGGATTGGAAGCTTCCCGTTTGTTATCGATAATTCCAGTGTTTCGCGCTATGGAATCAAGTATACCATTTATAAAAGCCGGGCTTTTGTGAGTGCTGAATTTTTTTGCAAGCTCAATTGCTTCATTTATGGAGACGCTGGGCGGGATATCCAGCATGTAAAGCATCTCTGCCACGGCAATCCAGAGTATGATGCGATCAATCCTCGATACACGTGAAAAATCCCAGTTTTTCAATACCGGTTTGATCAATGCGTTTAATTTTTCATGGTTATTCTCTATTCGATGTGCCAGGGACAGCGCATATTCCTTCTTTGCGTCGCTCAGGCAAAGTGCAAAGGGTTTCATTGCCTCGGCTTCCGGCTCTCCGGCTTTTGCCGCTATTTCACGGTCGATAGCGGACATTTCACCAAAAGCTTCGTCAGCGGTCATATTGCGGCTCTCGCTCAGATAAAGCGCTTTGAGAAGAGCCTCACGGGCTTTGCGTTGAGAGTTCACGCTATTTTCCGATCTTGCCGATAAGATTGCTCATTTCAATTGCGGCCATCGCTGCATCAAATCCACGGTTACCGGAAGTGGTACCGGCGCGGTTTACCGCCTGCTCGACCGTATCGGTTGTGATGACTCCGAAAATAACCGGTACTCCTGTCTGCATGCTGGCAAGTGCGATGCCTTTCGATGTTTCTGAGGCGACAAAATCAAAATGAGGAGTTTCCCCGCGGATTACCGCACCCAGACAGATGACCGAATCATAGGAACCGGATTCTGCCGCTTTTTTTGCTGCCAGGGGAATTTCGAATGCTCCGGGAACCCAGATGATGTCGATACTGTTTTCCGCGGCTTCATGACGGTTCAGACAATCCAGGGCGCCGTCAAGGAGCTTTCTCCCGATAAGTTCGTTAAACCGTGATACTATGATTGCAAATTTCCTGTTCTTTGCAGTCAGTTCACCTTCCAGTATTCGAGCCATGTCATTTCTCCTTTGGCTTGAGATTTTGTTCCATACTCAAAAGATGACCCATCTTATCCTTTTTTGTTTGCAGATAAAAGGCATTTTCGCAGTTGGCTGGTATTTCTACAGGCACACGCTCGACTATTTCAAGACCGTATCCTTCCAGCCCCACGATTTTTTTGGGATTGTTGGTCATCAACCGTATTTTTTTTATACCGAGATCGACCAGAATCTGCGCCCCGATACCATAATCACGGAGATCGGCAGGGAATCCAAGCATAAGATTGGCATCGACTGTATCAACTCCGGTATCCTGAAGCTTGTAGGCTCTGATTTTATTTGCGAGTCCGATACCCCGTCCTTCCTGACGCATGTAGAGCACCACCCCGCGGCCTTCCTTCTCAACCATTGTCATCGCTGCCGAAAGCTGTTCACCACAATCGCATCTGAGTGAACCGAGAATATCTCCGGTGAGACATTCCGAGTGAACACGAACAAGCACAGGCTCATCGGTAGTCACATCTCCTTTTACCAGTGCAAGATGATGGTGATCATCTATTTCGCTCTCATAAAGTTTTAATTCAAAAGTTCCGTATTTAGTTGGTAGATGTACCGAAACAACACATTCGACTAATTTTTCCCTCATCCTCCGATATGTAATGAGGTCACGGATGGAAATCATGGTGAATCCGTGCTTTGCTGAGAATTCTTTCAGATATGGCAATTTGGCAACGCTGCCGTCCGGCGCCATAACCATGCATAATAATCCCGAAGGTATTTTGCCGGCTATCCGGGTTAAATCTATCGCCGCTTCAGTATGCCCTACCCGTGACAAAACCCCGCCATCCATTCCCATGAGCGTTGATACATGTCCGGGACGAGCGAAATCGGCAGCTTTTGCAGAACTGTCGGTAAAAAGACGGATCGTTATTGCTCTTTCCGCTGCTGAAGCTCCGGAATTTGAACTTTTCATCGCATCGATAGTTACACCGAACCTTGTGTCACGCAATGCCTTGGTATGAACTCCTGTCAGCTCCAGATCAAGTTCGGTAATTCTTGTAGGCGTTCCTGCCACTGCAATCAATCCTCCCGCTTCACGGTTCAGAAAGTTGATATCTTTAGGGGTGACCATTTCCGCTGCCATGATCAAATCACCCTCAGTATCGATGGATGCGTCATCCACTACCAGAACCATCTTCCCTTTTTTGATATCTTCCAGAGCGGCTTCTATAGAACTGAAATCCGGCATTTTCCCTTTTCTCCATGTTACAACTCACTTTGGCACTATGTTAAGCAGATGAATGCTGATACTATTTCAGTATAACATCTGCGATAATAAGTTACCGTATCCCCCGATCAATATCCCAACTCTTCAAGACGGTTCATTGTAAGAGTACCCCGTGATACAAGCAGTTTTTCTACATATTTGGAAATAATATCAGTTTCAAGGTTAACATGATCCCCAATCCGTAGATGGCCAAGAGTTGTCGCCTGCAAAGTGAATGGAATCACTGAAACACCAAACTCGGAAGGCCTTGCAAATGTTACAGTCAAGCTGATGCCTTCAACGGCTATAGATCCTTTTTCAACGATGTACCTTGATAGTTCCGGCGACGGAGCTATCGAAATTAATTTGTTGTCTTTTGTCCCGCCGATACCGGTAATTACGCCGGTTCCATCGACATGTCCCAGAACCAGGTGGCCATCCAGCCGTTCTTCCAGCTTCAGAGATAGTTCCAGGTTGACCGCATCGCCTTTTGCCAGTTTTCCCAGCGTGGTTCTGCGCAGAGTTTCTTCGACAGCCTGTACGGTGAAAGTAGATTTATCAAAAGAGACTACTGTCTGGCAGGCGCCGCTTATGGAAACGCTGTCACCGAGCTTCATGTCTACGAGAGCTATATGCGCTTCGATCGTGATTTCCATCATCGACCCTCGTCGCACTGATGAAACCACTTTCCCAACTTCTTTTATGAGGCCGGTAAACATACCAATTTCCCGTCAATTTTTACATCAAATAACGTTCTTGTTAACACAACATAACTGCGGTTTGAAAGGATGCAAAATGTGCTGACGTTATCCTTTCTGATAGTCCGGGTAGCCGGTGATAAGGATGTCTTCCCCCAGTTCTGCAATTTCACGGTTTTTCAGGTGAATGGCATTGCTCAGAGATTCAATTCCAAGGTCTTTTATCCCGTCTATGCCTTTACCAAGGATTTTTGGAGCGATAAAAATATATAATTTATCAACCAGTCTGTCACAAAGAAGGGAAGTGGCGAGTGCAGCGCCTCCTTCACAGAGAAGGCTGGTAATAGAACGTTCGCCTAATTTTTGAAGGACATTTTTCAGCGAAATATTCCCATCTTCACTTTCTGTTTTCCAGGTAGCGATTCCCCGTTTATTCAGTTCCTGTAATTTTACATCATCAGAGTGATTTCCGGTAAAAACAACCGCCCGTTCATCTGAAAAAACGTTTGCATCCAAAGGACTTCGTAGGAAGGAATCAAGTATCACCCGCAATGGGTTCGATCCCGCTGCATCGCGGACGGTGAGCATGGGATCATCGGCAAGAACGGTACCGACTCCCACCATTACAGCATCGGACGACGCCCGAAGGAGATGAGTGTATTTCCTGGCTTCCGGGCCGGTAATCCATCGGCTGCTTCCATCCCGGGCGGCGATTCTCCCATCGAGGGTCATTGCCATTTTCAAGGTTACAAAAGGGATTCCCATATTGGTATATTTGAGATAAGCTTCGTTCAGTTTTCGGGCCTGAATTTCTAAAATACCGGATTCAGTCACGATACCATGCTCACTGAGTCTTTTGAAACCGCCTCCGCTCACCAGAGGGTTTGGATCGGTCATGGCAAAAACTACTCTGCTTATACCGCTTTTGATTATCGACTCTGTGCAGGGAGGAGTTTTC
>JBAYHX010000202.1:0-6296 GCA_041665965.1 Candidatus Latescibacterota bacterium | reverse complement strand
GTATTCTCATCAACTATCATATAGCATCCCGTAAGCCTTTCCCCACTTCGCTCGGAGAGATATTCCGTAACCTCGGTTACCGGACGAGGTTTTTTTATGGCGGCTATCCCACATGGCAGAGAATAATGGATTTTACTGCCGCTCAGGGGTTCGATGAGGTTTACGATGCCACTTTTATCGCCCCGAGCACATCGAAAAACGCTTGGGGAGTCGATGATGAAGCGCTCTTTCAACTTGCCGCTGAAAAAATAAAGGACGATCGGCCCAGTTTGAATGTGATTCTTACCACGAATGATCATCCTCCCTTCCATATCGATGTGAAATCCAAAGGTTTCACCCTTGAAAAGGTGCCCGACGACATCGCTCCGCTCTGGAAGGGTACGCTGACAATGAAAATGGTCGGACATATATGGTATACCGATCACTGCATCGGAAATTTTATACGGGAAATGGAAAAAAGAATCTCGCTGCCGTTATTTGCCATAACCGGCGACCACTATTCCCGTCGATATATAAATGCCAGTCCCGCATTTTTCGAAAAATCGGCAGTCCCGCTTATTCTTTACGGCAAAGAGACGCTGAAAGGCATTGAACTCCCTCCCGGGGCTGCGGGAAGCCATCTTGACATCACTCCGACTCTTGTCGAACTGACAGCGCCAAAGGGCTTTTCCTACCACTCGCTGGGAGAAAATATCCTCGCTCAAAATACCCGTCATGTGGGGATAGGCAAAGGAAAAGCCATAACCGGCGACTGTATTGTTGACATTTCTGGCAGGCAAACCGTTTACCCTCTCCCGAACCGGTCTCTTCCTACCCCGATGCCGGATGTGCAGAAACTGAAGAAGCTCCATGACGAGCTCCACGGTATAGCGTGGTGGAGAGTAAAATACGGCGGGAAAATAACAGGACAATAGGGCAGGCTTTTTCTTGATTAAAGCAAATTTTCTTCGAACAAAACGAAAAATATCCTCTCTTTTTCCCAAAACTCAATAATATTTTTTCTCCTGCATTATTTTTGGAATAATGTCCGCTGCTCCTGCGTCTAAAAAACAAAGAGTATACTTGTCTTCCGATAATAAAAAACCTTGCCAATCCCGGAATAAAAAGGTATCGTAATAATTATACATGCTGCACGTTAAAATCGAGGTGTCTCATGAAAAAGGGGAAGATATACTTCTGTTTCATATTCTGCTTTCTGTTCATGGCCGCTGTGTCTGCTATCGCTCAAACCTCGGTTGGAAAGAGCGTTGTGGTCAAAGCCGGAACAACGGTGGACAGTGCGGTAAGTTTCGGACATGAAGTTCAGGTATACGGTACTGTAACCGATGCTGCTGTATCGTTCGGAAGCGATGTTGTGGTGGAGAGCGGCGGGAAGATTCTGGGGGATGCGGTTTCTTTCGGCGGCAGTATCAGGGTGAAAGATAATGGATCGATAGGACGGGATGCGGTTTCTCTCGGCGGCGCTGTTGATGTAGCTCCTTCCGGAATCGTCAGCGGCCAGGTTGTGAAAATCAAGGAGAACTGGTCAGGCTGTTCTCACGGCTGGAATATAGACAGAGTCTGGCAAAATCCTTTTACTACTCCCTGGGATTCTATTCTTAAAATTATCGTTTTCGGCCCCTTAATCGGAATCGGGGGAATATTCGGAATATTTCTGGTTATTTTCTTTTTTTTCATGCGGTTATTTCTGTGGCTCGGAGTTGCCATTCTGGCTGTCCTTTTTTTCCCCGCTGCTTTAGACCGTCTCGCACAGTGTACCGGCGGAAGATTCGGAGTATCATTTCTTCTTGGTTTGCTCATGATGGGGGTTATACCGTTTTTCTTCCTGTTTATGCTCCTGACCATCATCGGCATTCCGTTCATTCCTCTGGCTGCCGCCTGTCTTTTCCTCATCTGTATTTTTGGCGCTATCGGTGTCGCTCTCTGGGTGGGTAAGCTCTTTCCAAAATCGGACGCCCGTTCGCAAATGATGAACACCATTATCGGCGTTTTAGTGATAAGTTTATTAAGGCTTATTCCCGGCGTCGGGTTCGTTGTATGGATTCTTCTGGTATCTGTTTCGCTTGGAAGTTTGATAATAAGCCGTCTTGGCACACAGCAGTATCAGGTTAAATAGAACTTATTCCAATTTATGTTCATGATGGCATGAATTCCAGGCTAATTACCTCATCCCCTTCCCCCCTCCTGGCCAGGAGAGAGGTGTCTCTGGAAAGATGGTTCTTACCCTCTCCTGGATAGGAGAGGGTGCCCGAAGGGCGGGTGAGGTTTCCTAAATGCGAGAATATTTAAAGTGTTTATTTGAAAATAATTTGGAATTAGCACATATATATGATCGAGAGCGGAGGTTTTTAATGTATCGGAAAATCTGGCTGTCTTTGACGATAGCAATCGTTGCTTTTTCCTTTGCCGGCGCTTCCGGGGCAAAAACATTCACCCGAGCTGAAGAAAAAGTGATAAGCGCAGAAGGAATAAAACAGATCCGGTTTTCGAACATCCAGTTCACCGATCTTATCTATCGAGGATCGGATTCAACCGAAAATTTCAAAATCAAATTTGAACGACGGGCAGATGTATCGAATGAAAACGATGCGGAAAATCTCTTTTCCGAGATTGCTCTGGATACACATGCGGAAGGTGGAAATCTCGACATCAGGCTGACATCCCCCGATCAGAGAAACAATGGCATTTTCGGCCGCTGGTTCAAAAAAGAGGAAAAATGGCGTGTTATCATAGAAGTTACCGGCCCCTCAAAGATAAATATGTATGCCCGAGCCGAGTATTCAACTCTTCAAACTATTCTAACAGAGGGTATACTATCTCTGACAACCGATTTTTCTACTTCCACAGTAACCGGGCATAGAGGTAAACTTCAGGTGAACGCCGATTTCAGCGTCCTTAACGGCGATGAAATCAATGGACTTTTCGATGTTGTCGCCAGTTTCAGCCACATATCGCTCCTGCTTTCGGAGCTGGGAGGCGATTCAGCTGTAACATCATCTTTCGGAGGAATGGAAATAGGGCTGCCTGTAAATACCGGGGCTGTTTTTTCCGTACGAAAGGCTTTCAGCGGAATCCATTTCGATACCTCCGGGCGTATGTCTTCAGAAAGAGGAAACCGGAGAACATTGAACGGCGGCGGCCCGGTTATTACTCTGAATTCGGATTATGGGCACATCCGCATAAAAGACAATACCAAACAGTACGAAACAGTCCCGGTGCAGGCTGTCTATGACGAAAGCGAGATCGTTCCGCTCAATGATAAAGCCTGGTGGAGATACGCGGTAGACGGGAAATTTATCACAATGCGTGCCGAAACACGTCAAACCGTCTCGGGGGATGAAACTACTCTCTCCTTTGACAACAGAAAGATCAGCCCTTTTGGCAGTATAACAGTCCATAAAGCCACAAGGGGGCTTTTTCTGAACCGTATTGATGGATCATTTTTCGGCAGGAATATCACGGGCGTTACCTTTGATCCTCCCAAACTCTGGCTGCCCTATAGCAAGGAGGATTCGCTGGTCTCCGAAAGCGAAATACCGGGATCTGTGCATATTCAGGCTTTCGGGGATTCTGTCGATACTCCGGCAGGAAAAATGAACAATGTGATCAGTTACACTCTCGAGGCTAGGGGCATCCAGAACCATCGGATACAGCTGGTTCCCGGTGTCGGTTTCATTTCTCTGGATGAAGCGAAACTTGTTGCATATGATCTGGCGTATAAGAATGATTCACCCAAGTCCTCCGAAGAAAAACCTTCTTCCCCGCTGGAATTTGAAAAAGGATTTGTGCAGTCCATTCGTATTTACGGGAATCATCTGCGGTCTTCGGTTTTTATCCTGAATAAACTGACTATCAAAGAAGGCGAGGTATACACTAAGGAAGAGGTGGAGAAAGCGGTCAAAGCTCTGGAAGATGATAAAATGATCGAATACACAAGCTATGCAATAGATATTCAGGGTAATCTCCGGATTCATATATACGAAGTTGAACCGTATAAAAAAAGTTTCAGCCTCGATCTTTCATATTCACGGGTGAGCGGTGTTGGTATTGGCCCGGGGATGAAAATAACCAGCACAGTCGCGCCCCTTTCGGAAATTTATGGCAAAGCACGCTATCATTGGGGCAATAAAGACTGGACATGGGAGGCGGGAGGATTCAAACAGTTCTTCGATAAAAACAAGCTCCGGATCGGAGGCAGTTACCTGTTCGATTTCGGATCGAATATGGATTGGGCGGTGCCGCCCGATGAAGCTTCTCTGAATGCTTTTCTTCTTGGCCGTGAACTGGTGAATTATTACCATATCGAGGAAGGAAGGGGATTTGTCTCCCAGACAATTGGTGATAATTTCCGCGCACGGGTCGATTACTTCCAGAGCACCTATGGTTCAGTCGAGAAAAAAACCAATTGGTCTCTTTTTCAACCGGAGATGGATAAGGAGGACAATCCTCCTCTGAGTACCGGTTCATCCGGTGGAATCACCGGCTCACGACTTGTCTTCGATTTTCATAACGAAAATTCCGCTGCCAGCTATCGAATCATGACGGAAATGGAAAACACATTCGAAAGCAGGACAGGGGACCTTCCGGGATATACGAGATTCTTCGGAACCGCCAGCTGGCAGATGTTGTACTGGTACGGGAGCCTGATTAAATTCCGTGTAGCTGGAGGATATTCGAAAAGCGACCTTCCGGATCAGAAATCGTTTCGTCTCGGCGGTGTAAATACCCTGAGGGGTTTCGATCCCGGGGCAATAACTGCCTCGCCTTCGGGAAATTCCGGTTTCACCGGCCAGGGTGGTGGGGATAAAATGTTTCTGGCCAATATCGACTATTTCTACGGACAGGGCATCTCCATAATCTTCTTTGGCGATATCGGCGGGGTGTGGAGGCATGATGAAACGGTGAGTTCAGACGGGCTGCGGCGGGATATTGGAATCGGGGTAGCGCTCGGCAGCGATTTCTTTACTACGGTAAACGAGAATGAAAAAAAGGCCGGATTTAGGGTAAACTGGGCAATACCGGTCGGCCCCGAGCCTCACAAAGCGCACTGGACAGTGAATTTTATAAGGGCGTATTGACCGCTTCTTCCGTTGGACATCTCATGCCAATCTTTGTGCAACATGAGGAAAAAATAAAATGCGCGATTTTAATAAAATTATCGGGGAGATCATAGATAATTCAACCGTCTCTATCATAAGCTCTGTCGATGAATTGAATTTCCCAAATACAAAAGCGATGCTTCCCCCACGGAAACGGGAGCACATAAAATTCATATTTTTTACGACCAATACATCGTCGATGAGAGTAAAACAATATTCAGAAAACCCGAAAGCATGTGTATATTTCTTTGATAAAAGGTTTTTTAGAGGTGTTATGCTTAAAGGAACAATGGAAGTTTTGCAGGATGATCGATCAAAAAAGATGATTTGGAAAGATGGCGACGAAATGTACTACCCGAAAGGTGTTACGGATCCGGATTATTGCGTCCTTAAGTTCACATCTCGGAACGGCAGATATTACAGCAATTTCAAGTCGGAAGATTTCTTAGTAGAATAAAACGGTTACAACTCATACCAGCCGATATTTCAACTGGCACTGCTGAATTTTATAGTATTCCTTTACTGGAAGGATATTTTTTTTGACGGCAACAATATTCATCTCAAAAAACGACGGACAGCAGAGCTATCCTTCCGAAAGGGATATTTCCTCGCACGATCCCTCCGCCACTGTTTTACAATAACGGGAAGCGGATACCATGAATTCATACAATAAATCTCTTATCATTCTTGTAGCGGCGTTCATTCTTGTGGAAGGTCTGGCGGTCTGGCAGGCCGATTTTCTCAGATGCCCGGCCTGGGGTGATGAGAGGCATTTCATCGAAACGGTGCGCGCATTCGGCGCAGACATGGGACCGGAGAGAATCCGCGATTACCGTGAGGTCACCCCACCGCTGATCTACATGGTATATGCGCTTTGGGGACATGTTGCAGGATTCGATTCGCAGGGTCTCCGTGTGTTGTCCATTCTCTTTGCCTTCGTGGTCTATGTTATTTTCCACCGGATGCTTTTCACTCTCTTTCGAAACGGCGCAACTGCCCTGTATACAACCGTTTTTCTGATGATCAATCCCTACATGCTCGGCACCAGTATTTTCGTTTTCACCGACATGATGACCATGATGTTCGTTATGATTTTTATGTGGTCGGTTTTTGAAGAACGCCCGTTTGTGACTCTGATTGCAGCAGCCTGCGCCCTGCTCTCGCGTCAATACATAGTTTTCATGGTCATGGCGGCAG
>JBAYHX010000201.1:0-6297 GCA_041665965.1 Candidatus Latescibacterota bacterium | reverse complement strand
GTCGCAAGCGCGGTTATACCTACATTTATTGCACAGAAATGGTTTATGCCTGTACATTCTGAAGACATTGTAGAAGTAAACAGCGGAGAAAGCCACACTGAACGATAGAATAACCGCTACCTTTTTTCATAGATGTCGCGGCGGTGCCCGGCTTTCACCACAACAACGGTAAGCGTGTCATCATGGATTTCGTAGATGATGCGATACACCCCTGCGCGCAACCGGTACCGGTCACGGCCGGAAAGTTTCTCGCAGCCATGTCCCCGCGGGTTTTCACTCAATGTCTCGAAACATTTCAAGATGCGCGCGACATCTTTTTGGGGGATGGTTCGCAGGTCATGGGCTACGGATTTCTTGAAAAAAAGGTTATATTTTCCCATTCGCCCTGAGGTCTTCCAAAAGCTCTTCGTAGGTCATGGTCGGCTCTTCGGCGCGCTCATCAAATACGGCGAGGTCTTCCCTGTCTTCCCGCAGGGTGAGACGGACGGCGTCATTGACAAGATCGGACATCGAGCGGCGGGTATGGACAGCCTTTATCCGCAGCGCCTGATGAATATCGGAGTCGAAATAGATAGTAGAACGTTTTGCAGTTTCGCTCATGGATATCACCTCCCGAACCAATATACCATCATAACGTTTTTACGTCAAGACATTACTATGCTTCGAATTATTTCCTAACCTGAGCGGTCCCTATACGGGAGTTTTTTTTACATTGGCAGGAAAAGGACTAATTCGAGATGATTCATAAAATATATTTATCATACCACCGAGGAAGAAAATCCCCTCTGCCTTTTGGCATCTCCCCTTGTTAAGGGGAGAATTCATTTTTTCTCTTTTGCACCCTCTTAACAAGGGGGTCGCCACACTGAGCGGCGGGGGGATCTTTGTCCCTGAGTTTGTGAATAGATCGGACTAATTCGAGATGAGTGAATCATCCTCATCGTCGAAAATGTACAACTCATCGAGAGATGATTTCAATTCTTTCGCGATCCGGTGCGCCAGACGTAGAGAGGGATTGTATTTCCCCTGCTCGATGAACGAGATTGTCTCCCGACGGACGCCGAGTTTTTCGGCAAGCTGCGCCTGGGTGAGGTCGTGACGGGCACGGAATTCCTTTATGCGTGTTTTCATTCCGCCTTGCCTCGTTTCATAAGATAGAGCCGAATGAGAATGTACGAGAGGGACATGAATAACATCATTATCACCAACAAATCGTTAATGCTCAACGGCAAGGGGTAAAAATAATTGATAATACTAAGGGCGAAAAGAAAATACAAGGAAGTGATGAATGAATAATTTCCACTCAAAGCGTCAATCCGTTTCACCATTTCATCAAGAATGAGGGTACCGCCCCTGGTGTAAATGCAAACAAAAATATACGCAATTCCGATTGCAATCATTGTGGTAGGAATGATTGTTGGGCCAATATGGAGTATGGCCATGATGATGCCCGATATAAAGCAGATGATCCCGATTGCAAGGAGAACAGCCATTCCCTTCCGCATTGCTTCAACTCCTTTTTTTGAGAAGATACAACGTTAATGTTATGTACAATCAATAAATAGTTATTGATAGCTAACATATAGTGTGCTATACCGCATGTCAAGTATAATCTTATATACACTGAAAAATTATGTGCCGGAGTAATGAGTATGTCATTGTGTATCTCCAGAAAATCCTAAATTCATTACAATCCGCTCTTCCTTGCAAATCCTTCCCCTGTATACTATATTTTTTTTATAGGGAGCTATTTAAACATCATTGCAAAGATTGAACTATCGTTTTTCTGAAAATAACCTAAAATAATATACCGGTAACAGAGGAGAAACATCTATGCATCGTCTGAAACGCATTACCATGTTGGTTTTAGTGTTCAGCGGAATTTGTTTTGTATCGTATGCCGCCCCGCCGGAATACACCGCGATGAAAGCGGGCTGTCCGATGATCATGGATGGTATTCTCGATGAGCCGGCCTGGCAAAAGGCACAATCGGTGGGTCCGTTCAAATATCAATGGTATGAGTCAGGGGAGCAGGAGCAGACAGAAGCAAAGATCGTTTGGGACAACGAACGCATCTATTTCGCTTTCAAATGTGAAGACAAGCACATCTGGGCTGACCATTACCGCGCCAACGACCCTGTTTCGATGGATGACTGCTGCGAGGCTTTCATCGCCCCTGTGCCCGAGGGATCGCAGCGTCTCGATTACATCAATTACGAAATCAACTGTATCGGCACATGGAAAGTCGGTTATCACGCCCCTTCCCGCAGTAAAGTCCTCGGAAGCTGGGATACCAAATGGATAGAAATCGGAAGATACATAAAGGGAACGGTTAACAAAGATGACGATACTGACGAGGGCTGGTTTCTGGAATACTCTGTCCCCTGGTCGCATTTTTCCGAATTCGGGGCAAAATTCCCTCCCAAAAACGGGCAGGTGATTTATATAGGGCTGCACCGCACCGGGGGGAAAACGAATCTTCAGTACAGCCAGTGGGCGCCCTCTCAGACCGAAAAACCCAACTTCCACAGCCCGAATGATTTCGGGAAAGTAGTTTTGTCCACGAAAGTGTTGAAATAGATAATTCTTACCCCCCGGTCCGGGCGAGAGAGTTGAATATAGCGCCTTTAGCACATACCTCAAGGAGAAGCAGAAATGAAAATCAGAACAGCGGTCATCCTGTTGGCCTCGATGATTGTTACAACTTCCGCCGTGTTAGCCGTCACGCCGGAATACACTGCAATGAAAACAGGGTGCAAGATGATTATGGACGGCATTCTTGATGAACCGGCCTGGCAGAAGGCTCAGTCGGTAGGCGCATTCAAATTTCAATGGTACGAATCGGGGGAGCAGGAGCAGACAGAGGCCAAAATTCTCTGGGACAAAGAGCGAATCTATTTTTCATTCAAATGCAATGACAAACATATTTCCGCGGAAAGATGCAGCCCGAACACCGGAGTTGCGGCTGATGACTGCTGCGAGGCATTCATCTCACCGGTGCCGGAAGGCCCGGAGCGTCTCGACTATATCAACTATGAGGTAAACTGCATCGGCACCTGGCTTACCGGGTATCATGCCGCTTCCCGCAACCAGAATCTTAAAGGATGGGAAGGCCGCCACCTTGAGATAGGACGGTATATCAAGGGAACATGCAACAAAGACGACGATATCGATGAAGGCTGGGTGCTGGAATTCTCGGTACCGTGGGAGCATTTCAAGGATTTTGGGGCAACGTTCCCCCCTAAAAACGGACAGGTAATATATGTCGGGTTACACCGCTGCGGCGGGAAAACAAATCCCCAGTACAGCCAATGGTCGCCTTCCCAGACGCCTGCCCCAAATTACCACCGTCCCCAGGACTTTGGGAAAGTGACCTTTTCTACCAAAGTCCTGAAGTAAACAGAGTTGTCACTGATCATGAAGACTGCTCTCTTCCCGTATCGTGTGTACTCCTGAGGAAGCATTTGATTTTGTAATCAATTCTTTTTCTTCTTCATTTTATTGAGACCGTTCATTCGAATGATTACAATCAAGGAGGTATCCCATGCAAGCGACAGATACTGATGGGGTAATAGAATTCATCGCAGAAGGCGGCAACGGAAGTGAGGCTCGTATTATCATCGAGCTCCGCACAAGATTCCCCGGAATTGGCGGAAACATCATCACCAACGAAGGTGCTGTTACAGCGCTTCGTGAAGAATACAGTCCTATTCCTAAAACCGGCCATTTCATGTTTCTCAGGCACCTCATCGTAAAAAAGATAGAGGATTATTTTTTTCGAACCAGAGTGTACAAATATTCCCATATTCCCCGGCCTTTCGGCTCGATCAGCGGACGGGACGATAAACCCTACGAAGCGTATCTCTATGAATGGGTTTTTGGAGATGAAGGTTTTCCATGGCAGGTCATGGATAATGACGGTCATCTGGCTCAACTGTCACTCCATGACTGGAATGAATTTGTGGGTATATTCAACAGCGTCGGCATCGACCTGCTTTTGGATATTACCGATCCTGATGACGGCCGTATTTCCAAGAATATCATTTACCAGTTCAACCGTTTCCCCGGGAAAATGGAAATGAGTTCCATATGGAAGAGGATTGATTTCGGATTCCGCAGCATCACCATAAACTATGAGAAACTTTCCAAATTCTTTACCGACAGTCGGAAAGAGCTGATAAATGTTCTGAGAATTGAACGCTATGAGATGATGACTCTTGCATTGGAGTATCTTGTTAAAAGAGGAAAAATGAGTGGAATCCACATCGGAAAACTGGAAGTTATGGTCGGAGATTACCGTCGGGCCACTCTCAGCCATTTCATATCGAGAGGCTCCGGGCTTTCAAATTCGGCGGCTTTTTTTGGAGATACCACCGATTCTCTGATATAAGGATGAAGATAATAACAAAGGATGAAGGAAAAAAAATAGAATTCACTTATCTATTTGTATCGTATATGTTTCGCTATATCCCCCACGTTTCGTCTCTTTCATGCTTGTCGCCTTGTCCCTTTTGCTGTAAACTTATTCAGGACAAGACAGGGGAAATTACATCTTTGCTTCAATTTCCCGAATAGTGCTGTCCACCATTTCCCTATCCTCGGTATATCCGGTCGCTTCAAAAATGATCCGCGCCTGACGAAGATTGGAGAGGGCTTCGGAAAGGTTCCCCTTTTTGTAGTGGATGATCCCGATGCTCCCCATGTCCTGTCCCTCTCCCCTGCGGTCTTCCAGTTCACGGTCGATTTCGAGCGCATCGGAATGGTATTCGAGCGCAAGATCGAATTCTTCCCTGGCCTGGTGGATCAGTCCGATATTACCGAGCGACTGCGCCTCCCCCTGTTTCGAACCGATCGACTCATAGATCTCGAGGGCTTTTTTCAGATAGCGGAGCGCGGAATCCAAATCCCCTTTGATCTGATGAACCAGACCGATATTCCCCAAATCCTGCGCTTCGTCGGCGCGGTTTTCGTCCTCACGGTGGATGGTGAGCGCTTCTTCATAGTTCGCGAGCGCCCCTTCGAAATTGCCGCTGTCGAGGAGGATCGAACCGGCCTGTACCAGGTCCTGCGCCAGCCCAGCGCGGTTCATCAGCTGCCTGTCCAGTTCCAGCGCATCCATGAAATATTTCATTGCGTAATCGAGGCCCATCTCCGAATCGTTTCTCCGCTTGTGAACCTGGCCGATATGACGGAGATTGCCTGCTTCGAGGTCTTTGAGTCCGTTTTCGCGGCAGACGGCGAGGGCATCCAGAAGATTTTTCAGCGCCCTGTCCATATCTCCTTTTTCATAGTACATGATCCCTATGTTGCCGAGAGCTTTCGCTTTCAGCGACGGATTATTCGATGCTTCATCCAGTTCAAGGACACTTTCCGCGTGACGGATGGCCTGCGGTGAATACCCCTGAAGGTATTCGACAACCGAGAGTTTCAGAAAAAGTTCGGCGCTCACCAGTTTTCTCTGACAGAGAGAGTTGAGAATTCGGGATACTATCTCGCTGCTGCTCTTGAATTTCGGTTTCGAATGGGTATCGAGCACAGACGATACATCTTTGAATACATCTTCCAAAAGTTCCATTGCGGCAACATCGGTTTCATTCGATTCATTTTTCAGCCGCTTGTTTTTCAAAAACTGAAGGATAATGAAAATCAGCAGTAGTATCGCCAGAATGCCCAGAAGACCGGACACAACCACCATCTGCTCGGTGGAGACCATGTTTGCTATTTCCTGCATAAAACCTCTCGGATGCTCTTAAGGTTGGAATACGATTTTCCGTGTCATCGATACTGCCTGCATGATTTGACAGGTGTGAAGCGAATGCAGTATAATCTCATCCTGAATTTATTTTTAATATCTTCTTGCACTTTTCATTCGAAATATTGTTCCCGGAATCGGCAAATTTCCGGTTTTATCAGTCGAACAATCCCTTTCCCCAGTCTTTCCCCGGGCCGGGCGCAGTCCAGTTTTCGGGCAGCTCGGCAATTTTGACCGGGGCGCCTCCACGCTCCGCCGCCGAATAAAATCCGGTGAGAAACACCTTCGTTTTTTCAAGGATCGATTCATGAGTTTCGGGCATGACACGGCTTTCGAACATCTTCTGCATGGCAAGCACCGGAGGAAGAAACATGAACACCATACGGTCCCATTGCCCCGATTCCCACATAAAGTCCTGCTGGAAATAATTCGAACCGGCAGAATAGAGTTTGATCGCGGCGTTCGTCCCGGTATTTGTCTGGTGAAGGCTGGCATAGAACGTTTTGCCCTCTTTCACCCTCGGGGCGTATTCAAGAACGCAGATT
>JBAYHX010000200.1:0-6308 GCA_041665965.1 Candidatus Latescibacterota bacterium | reverse complement strand
GCGCAGGCCATGATACGTTCCACTCCGATACCGTAAGAACCCATTATTATCGGGTGTTCTTCTCCATTTTCATCAAGGTAATTCGCGCCCAGAGCTTCGGAGTACCTGGTTCCCAGTTTGAATATATGGCCGACCTCGATAGCCCTTGAAACCTGAAGTGGCATACCGCACAGGGCACAAGGGTCCCCCGGTTGTACAGCCCTCAAAGGCAAATAGCGGTCAACCTTTATATCACGTTTCAGATCGACTCCGAGGTAATGATACTCGTTTTCATTGGCTCCGGCTGCATATCCTGTCGTTTCTTCAAGAGCCTGGTCTGCCAGGACTGTAACCGAACCATTGATACCGACTGGACTCACAAATCCAATATCGGCGCCGGTCATTTTTTTAACCTCTTCTGGTTCCGCCGCTCTGAATTCTCCGATGATCGTTTCCAGTTTGGCCTCGTCTACCTGATGGTCTCCACGCACAAGAACAAAGACAAAGCCTTTGGGTGTTGCATACAAGAGGGATTTGACCAGTTTCGATGGTGATATATCCAAAAATGCCGAAACCTCTTCGATCGTGCGTTTTCCCGGCGTAGAAACTTTGCGGAGGTCTTCACGGTCGCCGTGGATTTTCTCGATGGTTGACTCCGCAACTTCCTGGTTTGCGGCATATCCGCAGGCCGGACAGTTCACAATCTGGTCATCTCCGGAATCGGAAAAGACCATAAACTCCTCGCAGTCCCTTCCCCCCATTGCACCGGACGAGGCTTTCACAACTTTTACATCCAGCCCCGCGCGTTCGAAAATTTTCAGATAGGCCTCACGCTGGCGGCGGTAGCTTTCATCAAGACCATCCTTGCTTGTATCAAAAGAATACGCGTCTTTCATAATGAACTGTCGGACTCTTAAAAGTCCGGAACGCGGCCTGACCTCATCTCTGAATTTGGTTTGAATCTGATACCATGTCTGGGGCATATCACGATATGAATGCAGGTCATTGGCAGCGATTTCAGCGAAAACTTCCTCATGGGTTGGGGCCAGGCAGAGCAGCCTGTTCTTCCGGTCTTTCAGACGAAACATATCATCGCCGAAGGTATTCCATCTTCCGCTTTTTATCCAGAGTTCACTCGGAGAAAGCGCCGGAAGAAGAAATTCCTGACAGCCGATTCGGTCCATCTCCTCACGAATAATCTGAATGATATTCTTGAGAACTTTCCATCCCATCGGAAGGATCGAATATACCCCTGCGGCGTGCTGACGGATCAGCCCTGAGCGAAGCATCATCTGATGGCTGGGAATCTCGGCTTCTTTGGGAACTTCTTTCCTGGTCGGGACGAAATACTTTGATACTTTCATCTATTACTCCTCTTTATCCTAAAGGGCATCAACCATATCAAGCAATTTGAGCAGCTGGCCGTGAATTTCGGCCATATCCTGTTTTTTCCCAACCAGGTCTAACGGCAAAGAAAGCTGGGTATCAAGAAAGGCGGGATCCGTTTTAAGACGAGTCTTGGCGCCTTCAATGGTATATTTCTCCCCATACAAAAGATTTTTAATGAGTTTTACCATTTTAATATCGCGCTCGGTATAAGCACGGTTCCCCGCACGGTTTTTCCGGGGACGGAGATTGGTGAATTCACACTCCCAGAATCGCAGGATGTGGGGCTTAAGCCCGGTAATTTCAGCAACTTCGCTGATGGAATAGTAAAGACGCTTGCGTTCTACCGTCATAGCATATTCTCCCAGTCATTCAAGACGAATGATATTCCGGTTTCCTGTCACGCATCATAAGTTCTGTTACCGCTGTTCTTGGAGAAAGACCCTCGAAAAGGACTCCATACACCTTGGCAGTAATTGGCATATCTACACCGTTTGTGCGGGAAAATTCATACACGGTTTTGGCGGTGGGCACTCCCTCGGCTACCATGACCATCTCTCCTAAAACCTCCTGAAGTACTTTCCCCTTAGCCAGTTCCTCACCGAGGCGACGGTTGCGGGAATAGCCGCTGACACAGGTAGTAATAAGATCGCCGATCCCGGAAAGACCATTAAACGTTTCGGGCCTGGCATCCAAAATTTTTCCGAACCTTCGCATTTCCACAATACCCCTGGTGATGAGGGCGCTTTTGGAATTGGTGCCAAAACCGAGGCCGTCATTGATTCCCGCCGCTATCGCTATGATATTTTTCAATGCCCCGCCCAATTGTATGCCGAGAGGATCGTTCGAGGTATACACCCTGAAACTCGGGGACATAAAAACATCCTGGATTGTCCGCGCCGCCTGCTGGTCATACGAAGCCGAAACGATTGTTGTGGGGAGCCCGCGGGCGACCTCCGAAGCAATGCAGGGACCCGACATGGCCACCAGAGGATGCCCCCCTATCACATCCCCTATCACCCCGGTCATGGTCAAAAGGCTTTCATGCTCCAGCCCCTTGGAAAGGGATACCAAAATGGCGTCCCTCGAAAGGGCACCTGTATCTTTCAAAGAACATGCCGTTTGACGCATGTGTGCGGAAGGCACCACAAAAACAACAGCGTCCGAATCTTTCACCGCATCGGAAAGAACATGGGTCACCAGAATATCCTGCGGCAGAGGAAAACCGGGAAGATACAGACGGTTCTCACGGTGCTCGGTCATCTGAGCGGCAAGAGTTTCATTGAATTCCCAGAGCTTCACCCGGTGACCATTCCGATGAAGAAGGAGCGCGGCGGTCGTTCCCCAGTTTCCTGCCCCTAAAACAGCAATATTCATGATTTTCCCCGTTTTCCAAAACGGTTTTCCTCACCCCGGAGCAGCCGTGAAATATTCGCTCTATGCCGTACTATCACCAGTAAACCAACGATTCCCGCCAAAAGAGCAATCGGCGCCGAAAGGTTATGACGGCAGATCCCTTCGACAATCACCGCTATCGGCAGGGCCAGAGCCGCGACAACGCTTCCCAGCGATACATACCCCGTACTGAAAGTCAAAAACGTCCAGACAGCCACTGCAACCAGCGAAGGCAGGGGGGCCAGCCCGAGAAAAACCCCGAATGCCGCTCCGACTCCCTTTCCGCCTTTGAATCCGGCAAATACAGTCCATACATGCCCGGCGACCGCGGCAAACCCGGCAAATATCTTTCTCAATTCCTCCGTTGTCCATGAATCTGCCGGAATCAGAGCCGGCAGAAGAACCACTGCCAGGAAACCCTTGCAAATGTCGATCAACCCGACACCGATACCGATCTTTTTCCCCAGCACACGAAAGGTATTGGTCGCTCCCGGGTTATGGCTCCCATAATCACGGATGTCTATTCCGCGAAGAAACTTTCCCGCGATGATACTTGTCGGTATCGATCCAAGCAGGTAAGAGATGAGGAGTAAGAGTAAAAGCCACATAGTGTAATGATAGTTAATTAAAGTTAAAAAAGCAATTTCAATGTAAGTTGTTTGCTGGAAAAAATATCTTCCAGGAGAACTATAAGGAATAAGTTAAAAATATAGCTATTCTTTTGCAGCTTTAAGAACGGCTTCTCGGATTTCATGATAGTAAATCCCCGGCCCGGCCAAAGATTCAAGACTTCGGAGAGTTATCGAATGCTGACTTCTTGTACGGTTATCGAGTTGTTTTGACGACAGCACAAAAAATTGCCATTGATTTATATTTAAAGGATCAATTGAAGATTTCTCTTCGTGAGCTAATAGTGCGAATACATAGACCTGCGCCTGCCTTCGAGATTCATTTTCCAGAATATTGGTCTCAGCATTCCAAGCTCTTGTTCTTGGTATACGAAAAATGATATTTGAGAGTTTGTGTTGCGACCAGCTTTGAACAAACGCTGCTGATTTCACTTCGATAGTGATTCCTTCGGGAGTTATAAGATCATAAGCCCCCCACTCATCTCGAATTCTACCTAAGGGAATATATAGAGCGCGGGCGACTAAGAATTCCGCCAATACTCCTCTTGTAGCATTGCTTACGAGATCAGAAGAACTCCACCTCCAAAAGTCGAGAATAGTATAGTTAAGAGGATGGCCATCCGAATGAATTGATTCCATACCGGTTAGCCGTTTTGACTTTATCCGAGATAGACTGTCAGCCATTAAATCAGCCTTCCCCTTACCTCTTGAACGTCAGCTTTATCGGGGTTCCCTCGAACCCGAAAGCTCTTCTAAGGCTCCGCTCAGTAAATTTGGCAAAATTGTCTTTCACTTTGAGCGGGTCGCTCACAAAGATCACAAAGGAGGGCGGCTCGATAGAATGCTGTGTGCCATACTTGATGGATATTTCCCCGGCGCCCGGCGGAATAGGCATGGTTTCGAAAAAGCGGTTGAGTTCCGCGGTGGGAATCCTTAATTTTCGCGCTTTGTCGATGCTGTCGGCAAGCTCGAGAACCTTCCGAACCCGCTGCCCGGTCTTTGCCGAAATGAAGATAACCGCATAATCCTCCTTGTCCGGCAGGGCGTCGCGGATTTCCTGCTCAGTATGTTTCAGGGTCATGGTATCCTTGACGATCAGATCCCATTTGTTCGCGGCGATTATCACCCCTTTTCCGGCTTTTTCCGCATCGTCAACAAGGCTTTTGTCATACGAGGTCAGCCCTTCGTTGATATCGACAACCACCACTGCGATATCGCACCGCGAAAGACTCCGCAGGGTGCGCAGCGAACTGTAGTATTCCAGGGATTCTTTAAGGCGGGTCACTTTCTTCAGACCGGCTGTATCAACGAGAATGATTTTTCTGCCGTTAAAAGTGATGTGGGAATCGGTCGAATCACGGGTGGTTCCCGGAATCGGGCTCACCACCACAGCTTTTTTCCCGACAAGGGCATTGACAAGCGATGATTTCCCCACATTCGGCCTTCCGATAACAGCAATTTTCAATGTCTCTCCGGTTTCGTCAGTATCTTCCGTTTCGGGCGGGAGAATGTTGACAATTGCATCGAGGAGATCGCCGGTGCCTCTCGCTGTGGTTCCTGAAACAGGGTGGGGATCTCCCAAACCGAGGTTATAGAATCCATAGATATCCGCCTCATCCGGATTACGGTCAACCTTGGTTACTCCGAGCACAACCGGTTTACCATTCCGTACCAGCACATCGCGGATTGCTTCTTCCAGATCGGTGATTCCGCTTTTCACATCGACAAGAAAAAGCACAACATCCGCTTCCTCGATGGCGAGCAGACTCTGTTCCGTGACCGCTTTTTCCATTTCATCTTTGCTGTAAGCCACATATCCGCCGGTGTCAACCAGCATGAAAGCCCGCCCGTTCCACTCGAATTCGTACGCATTACGGTCACGGGTTACTCCAGGCTGGTCATTGGTTATTGCCACAGGCCTGCGGATAAGACGGTTAAAGAGGGTGGATTTGCCGACATTCGGGCGGCCGATAATTGCAACGATTGGTATGCTCATGAGACCTCTTGAAATCTGAAATATGAAATCTGAAGTTTGAAATATGAAAGAATGATTTGACAGGATTTTCAAAAATTTACAATCAAATAAAATGGAACCTTCTTTTCAGCATTTCTTGTTAATATACTTCATTACGAGATATTAATCATTTTATTTATCTGGGTTTTCCTCTCTCTCAAGAGAAGGGATTATGGGATGAGTTAAGCGTATTTTTCAGATTTTCCTTCATCCTTCATCCTTGAAAAATGTGTCCACCGGGTCATATTCTCCCTGGCAGACCGACACATTAAGCGACTTGGCTACATCTTCCAATGAAAGATCATCGAGGAATAATCCCTCGATATTCAGGCAGTTCGGGGGAAGTAAAACTGTTTCATCAGAATCAATATCCTGAAGGGCTGCGATAATGTCTCTCCCGGTCAGGAGTCCCGAAACGGTCACAGATTCCCCAAAGAAATGATTGCGCACGGCAACAACTCTGACCTCAAGATTATCGGTGAAAGTCATGAGGCGCTCCGCGAATTGGAGCAAATACGGTTCCATCGAAATACCGGTCACCAACGCTACTTTCCCCGTGTATTTAAGCGCTCCTTCAACTGTTTCCAGACGCTCCGCGGCATCAAGAAAATCTCTGATCATCCCCACCCCATTCTCGATCTGGGGAAAATCATCATAGTATTCTGCCTCCGGGATATCTATACCTGCACGGTTATACAACTCATCTGCGCAGTACACGAATTTGCTTTCCTGATCAATCCCCGAGTATTCTTCATCGAAATGTTCAAGGCTTGCGGATGACGGATGAATCATCTCCGAACGGAAGCGGTCAACCAGTTCTATTATTTCCCGCGCATGCAGAGAATCCACTGCCTGAAGAGGATAAAGGCCCTCACGGTGACCGGTCAGACCGACAGGTACAACTG
>JBAYHX010000199.1:0-6343 GCA_041665965.1 Candidatus Latescibacterota bacterium | reverse complement strand
GCACTGTAGTTCTTCCGGACTTTCCTCATGGCGTCTCCTCCCTGGCTTAGTATACAACTACTTCACGCTGAGGAAAACTCCATTTCCGTCTGAAGCAGAACATTTAAATACTACAAATATTATGAAATCCATTTCGACTTTTTATAGCTGTCCTGTTTGAAAGATTTTTACAACGTGATTATCCTATGATATGTTTATATAATAATTCCCGCTTTTTGACTATGTCAACATCTTTTCACGCTTATTCACTCTTTTTTAAATAAAATGCGCGGATCATTACAGCGCTTTTTTCTCCATTTCTTTTATCTTTGCATGTTATCTCGCTTCCATCCCCCACCCATCACCGTCCATAACCCAACATTCTTCGAATCTGTATTCCCCGATATGACATCCCTCTCACGGAACCTGCAATCAGTATTTCCATACCGCCTGTCTGGAAATGACCTTAAATGATACAGATAGAACCGAACACCTACTCCAACAAGGAGCTGATCGTCTCAGGGGCTGAAGCAGGTATCTAAAAAAACCAAGTGACAAATCAGATTATATTCCACCGCACTAGTTCCACAAGTACTTTCGCTTCAAACTCTTTTTCGAACACTTCCCGGTAAAGTACTTCATCCTCAGTTTCCCGTAAATATATTCATTCTTTAAAAAGGACTTCTTTGTGGATATGAATGCCCGGTTTCTCAGTTGCAATGCGCTCGAAACGGATATTCTTCTTCTCCAGTTTCCTGAGATACCTGGCCCACTCAACAGGAAGGTATGTAACCGTAAATCACCGGAAGATAAGCAGGGTATTGTCTCTCCTTCCAGAAATTCGAGGACTAAAGACAAAAAAAGCCCAATCTTTAAAAAGAGCAAAAGCGGTTTAAAATAATAGGCGCAACCTGAAAGTGAATCTTCTGACTGCTGTTTTACAAATATTCGCAACTCATTGTCTTTTATGGTGCGCCCGGAGGGACTCGAACCCCCAACCCTCTGATCTTAACATATTATTTGGATCAGTTTCCAGGGACAGATCACTGAAAGTCAGGTGAGACCTGTCGGTCAATTATCATCTTATACTCATATAAATATGCAGAATAATCACTCCGGTCGTTCCTTTCGCCGTTCCTTCAACCTCACCCTTGGCATTGTAATAGGTCGTATTGTAATCCCATTCAAGCCGCACATCCGCCCGATAATAATAACTGGTCTTAGTTGCGGGAGAAATTACAATATTCAGATTCGTGCCATTCTGGGTTGATGATACAAGTGATTCACCACCCCGCTGCGAGGATATTGCGTATCGAACCCCGGAAAGCCTTGTTACCGATGAGGTAGCACTTCCGTAATCGCCCTCCGAAAGACTTGTTGTCCAGGAATCACCTTCAGAAAGGGAATAGGTGGTATTAAGGGTAAGATTCAATCCCTCATTCATAGGCGCATAAGCCTGAATATCAATTTTTGCATTCCCGCCCCAAGAATCGGTTGCTATTGTCGACGCCGCGAGCAATCCGTCAGGTCCGGAAAATTTTCCGGTTGCACTGACTGTGAGGGGGTTCCGCGCTCTGATACCGGGAGTGAGAACATAGTTTGACTCCGGGAGTTGGAGCTCGATTGTCTTTGCAAAACTTGGTGCATCTTCTATAGTTATCTCAATAGTTCCGCCGGCGGTAATATTTATGGAAGCTGTCTTGTTGGATTCTCCGGAGGTTAATAATGCAATTACATCCCATACACTGGGCGGTAAAAATATCATGATATCTTCAGTGGATTGACCGACAGCTATAACATTACTAGGAACAACACCTGCCGAAGAACTCTGTGCTATGGCAATGTCTGATTTTTTATCGGCGGTCAGGGCATTCTTTATCTGTGCAATTCCCCAGTCTATACCCATCTTTGCAATTTTCGATGGGTCGGTTGTCCCGAATGTAAAATCACTGACTGCTTTTATAGCAGTTGATGCGGTTTCGCTTATGGCGCCTCCGGCAACAGCCCCGTCAACATCGACATAAGAACCGATCTTATTCGCGATTGCGATTTTAGTTTCATCTTTAATCCCTTTTACGGGATCTTTAAAGATCGTCTCTGCCCGGTTGCTATATTCCAGCGCTTTTTTTGCCAGATCTATTCCCTTGCCCAGTGAAGGAACAGCGGCTTTGGTGACATCAACCATCAATTCCGCCCCTGCCTTGACTCCCTCAGCTCCCTCTCTTACAACAATTTTCTGAATTGTCAAACCTTTTTCCTCTGCCATCGTTCCAAAGTCAGAATCTGCTGTATGAACCCAATCGTTGAATATCTGAGGCGCCTGATTATCAAAGTCACCTTTTTCAAGTTTCTGCCAGAAATCATTTTCGTTTTGGACTTTTTCTTTCCATTCCGGCCGCAGATCTTCAAATAATTTACTTCTATCCGGCTCGGCCATATTTGAGGCGACAGTAAGTATCCTGTTACGGTTTCGTTCACCTGAACCGGAAAGATATGTCCAAAAACCCTTCATAGAACTTACTAACCCCGCGGTTTTCATCACATTTGCCGCTTTGGCCGTAGTTTTGCTCTGAATGTAAGCAAGAGCAGCTTCCGCGTTATCTGTACTAGCTTTATAGGTCGAAAGTCCATATATTGTTGAAAACAGTGAATCAATCTGAGCATAGGTTAATTCGTTTTCAAAGAGACCGGTCGTATAGCTGCTCGACTCGATCTCCAAGATATCGTACATCATGATCTGTTTCGCAATAGCGAAATCAATGATTGCTTGATAAGCCTGGCGTTCGGTTAAACGGGTTACGGTAAAATTATATGTCTCTCCATCAGTTACAGCCAAACTGGCCTGTGCGTAATCGACTATACCACCGCCGGTTATGGTCACCTTGCACATCGTTGAAGCAATTTTCATAACTGAATTGATGTTTCCGGCTTTATTCATTGAAGAAACCGATGAGAAAGATCCTGTTTGCTGATATCCATCGAGCAGGAGCATTTTCTTCGTTTCAGCATGGCCTCCGCTTTTCAACCGATACAGGTATACTCCTGCACCCACACCTTTTCCAGAGTCATCACGACCATCCCAGACAACGGTGTGCGCTCCCTGAGAGAAATATCCGTTCACAAGAGTGCGAATACTTTGGCCAAGTATGTTATATATAGTCAATTTTGTTTCGCCTGAGATTGGAATAGCAAAGTCAATGACCGTTGAAGGATTGAAGGGGTTGGGAAAATTCTGGCCCAGAGAGAAAGGCACTGGTGTGATCGTCTTCACTCCCACGGTGATGTTGATGGTGCAGAGACCGCTTGCATCCGTAGTTGAACTGGTGATTTTTTGAGTGTCCGCCGCATTGGCAAATGTCACAAGCGCCGAGGATACAGGTGCGCCGGAACTATCTGATATTTTGACGGTTACTAAAGAAGAACATGGTGAAGTAAAAAGGAAACAACCGAAAATGAGAGTGCAGCCGAGAGCATTTCTACTTCTCATCATATACCTCGCATATAAGGTGTATAAGGGGATGATGCAAATAAGTCTGTACATTCATTATTTATAAGCGTTTAATATATTAAGACTTATTATAAAATTATGTAATCTCCGCATAGAGTGTTGAATTGAGGTTAAATTTTATTTTTGTCATATTATTTTCGTTAGCTAGGATAATTCATAAAATATATTTAATACCACTAATTATCATACCACTAAGGAAGAAAATCCCCTCTGCCTAACGGCATCTCCCCTTGTTAAGGGGAGAATTCATTTTTTTCTCTTTTTGCACCCTCTTAACAAGGGGGTCGCCGCACTGAGCGGCGGGGGGATCTTTGTCCTTGAGTTTGTGAATAGATCGGGTTAAAAAAAACCCAATGTAATTATTCCGATATACCCCATATTATTTTCTATAAGTGTTGCAAATTGCCTGTGGTTGAATATTACTAATTGTGCATTATTCTCGCAAGTATATTTTATAAGTTTATATTGTTACTCCTGGCAAGCCATGTTTTGACCATCAGAATGATATTTAAGGGACTATACAAGTTAAGACGATATATATAATAGGTAACATGCTGTTAATATACCATGTTAAGCTCATATGAATGTTAATATGAAAATTACATTTCATAAGTTGATGATTTTTGTCAAGGCCAATCCGAAGGATTTCTCGTATAGCCTTGACAGACAATGCAATATATATTTCAACATATGGAATATAAAGAGGAAAAAGCTCTTGCATTCCATTAATTAAAAAAATTTTAACTTGTATAGACCCTTATTTAATAAGGGACATTTTCATGGTTTTTGAAATATTTCCGGAAGAAACAGTATAGAAATAGACACCGGCAGAATTCTTCGAAGCATTCCATGTCACCGAATGAGCTCCTGCTTTCATGGTGGTATTGACTAGTGTATCAACCTTCTGGCCGGAAATGTTGAAGATATCGACTGTAACTTTGCCAGCCCTGGCAAGATTGAAGTTTATTGTTGTGGAAGGGTTGAACGGATTGGGGACGTTCTGGAACAATACGAATGCCTTCGGCTGCGCCTTCACAACAAAAGTATGGTCTTTAACCGAACCGACGACACCGTTGAGCGCAACATCGGTGTTCACCATCGCGATATTAAAATCATCCGTTGCGACCTTTCCTTTGAATCCAAGGGTTATGGCGCCGCCGAATTTCTCATGAGTATAGACCGAAGCAATAGTAATAACGCCTGCGGCCGTTTCATTGGAAAAAGAAACCGTCCCGAGGCCGGAAACGCTGTCTTTCATGAATGTGAAGAGTTTCGGGTCATACTTCAGCGTAAAGGCAATCCCGTCGATGCCGGTCGCATCCTTTGCGCTCACTTTCACGGAGAACATGGAGGCGGTTTCGTCCTTGTCGGCGGTCAGGCTGAATTCCGTATCTACAGGATTGCAGATCTTAGCTGAGGCTGTCCACTGACCACCAAGGAGCACAAGGTCTGCAAGACCGATTGAGCCATCCTTGTTGAGATCATAGATGACCGAATAACCGGCATCGGTCGATTTGATATCCCACTTATTGCCCAGAAGAACGAGGTCGCTGAGATTAACGAGGCCGTCTTTATTGAAATCAGCGGTATTACCAGTGGAATCTTTTTTCGTCCAGTTCGCAATCAGGAACGAATTTTTCCCGCCGGCGGTGCTGAAATATCCCGCAGCAACGAGAGTATCATTATATGTGGTGAGAGTATAGACAGCAGAATTCAATCCCGAACCGAGCGGCGACCATGACGACCCGTCCCACGCAGCGATATAATTGGCCGATATCCCGCCCGCGGTTTCGAACCATCCTCCGGCAATGAGTTTACCATCGTACTCTGTGAGAGCATAAATATAATCATCCATTCCTCCGCCAAGAGACATCCATGACGACCCGTCCCACGATGCAATATACGGCGCCGAAAGTCCGCCGGCGGTATCGAACCGTCCTCCGGCAATGAGTTTTCCATTGTATACCTTCAGAGCATCTACTTCTTCATTCACACCGGAGCCTAAGGGTGTCCAGGATGATCCATTCCACGAAGCAATATTTTTTGCTGTAATCCCGCCAGCTTTATCAAACAACCCCCCGGCGATAAGTTTATCATTGTATACTGCAAGAGCATCTACCTCACCACTCAAGCCTGAACCAAAAGGTGTCCATGACGACCCGTCCCACGCAGCGATATAATTGGCCGATATCCCGCCCGCGGAATCAAAATATCCCCCGGCGATCAGCTTATTATTGTACAACGTAAGGGCATCAACCTCCCCATTCGTACCCGAACCTACCGCCGACCACGATGTCCCGTTCCACATAGCAATATTTCGAGCGGCGACCCCGCCTGCGGCATTGAAAAATCCTCCGGCGATCAGTTTATCATTGTATACAATAAGAGTTTCGACATAACCGTTCGTTCCATCACCGAGCGGCGACCACGAAGAACCATCCCACGCCGCTATATAATTGGCAAAAACTCCGTTCGCGTCGGTAAACCATCCTCCGGCAACAAGTTTACCATTGTACATAGTCACCACATATATTTCAGCATCATTAATAACAGTTCCCGAACCAAGTGATGAAAATGAAGTTCCATCCCACGCGGCGATACTATTAACTTTAACACCGCCCGAGGCAGTGAACTTTCCTCCGGCAATAACTCTATCGCTGTACGCCGCGAGAGCATAGGTATCATTATTCACATCCGAATCGAGCGGCGACCATGACGACCCGTCCCATGCGGCGGTATAATTGACTTCACCCCCGTATGCAACAGCGTAATCTCCCCCGGCAATCAGCTTTGTGCCGTACACGGCAAGAGCGTAGACATAATAATCGGTTCCGCCGCCAAGCGCCGACCAGGACG
>JBAYHX010000198.1:0-6367 GCA_041665965.1 Candidatus Latescibacterota bacterium | reverse complement strand
TTTGGAACGGTGGTTGACAAGAATGGCGTTGCTCTCGATGAAGATGGGGATGGTGTCCCCAATGGAATCGACAGGGAACCTGATACTCAAAGAGGCGCAAAGGTAAATGCTCTGGGCGCTTCCATCGACAGCGATGGAGATCTTGTTCCGGATGGGATTGACGAAGAACCAAATACTCCGAAAGGTGTTCTGGTTGACAAGCGGGGACGAGGGCTTATAAAACAAGAGACCGGCTCGGTGAGTGAAGCTTTACTGCACCTTAACACCATTCATTTCGGTCCTTCAAGTAAAGGATTGCCGCCTGAGGCATTTCCTGTTCTCAACGAAATCGGACAACTTATTCAGAAATATTCAACGCTGCGAATTCAGATTGAGGGACATACGGATAATTCAGGCGATATCGAGAAAAATCTCCAGCTTTCACGTGAAAGAGCGAGGGATGCTCTGGAATATCTTTTAAAGAAGTTCCCCACTTTAAAACGTGACCATTTTAGGGTTGTAGGATTCGGGCCGGACAGACCGATTGCATCGAATACTACCCCGGAAGGACGTAAGATGAACAGGAGAGTGGAGTTTCACATCATAAACCGTTTGGAACTGCCGAAAACACAAACAGGAAAATAATTTTGGAAATATAGATTGATCAATAAATTCTTCTATAAACTTTTCATCGAAAAAGGAGGAAGAACGTCAACATGCTGACTATCGACGGGAGTTTTCGTGAGAGCGTTCGTAATTATCCGGATTCTCTGGCCATGCGTTATGTCCAGGACGACAGATGGGAGCAGATAAGTTACTCCGAGATGAATATCGCGGTCAATACCGTCGCATATGGCCTGGCCGACCTTGGAGTGGATAGAAACTCAAAAGTGGCAATTATGAGCGAGAACCGGCCCGAATGGGTTGTCGGATACCTTGCGGCGCTGACAACGGGAGCAATTGCCATCCCTATCGATGCTGTTCTCGGCGAAATAGAAACCGAACATATTTTAAACCATTCCGAAGCTGAGACAATCATCTGTTCCATGCGCTGTTATGATGTTATCGGCAGAATTTTACGGGAAACCATTCATTTAAAAAATATCATTATCCTCGACCGCAATATTACTATCCGGTATGAACATAAAGGTGAAGGCGAGGGACGCGCCCTTGCGATACGCGGAAAAAAAGGAAACGGCCACAAAAACTTCTTTTCTTATGATGACTTGAGGGAACGCGGGATTGCCCATCTGAGCAAAGGAGAGTTCGTATCTCCCGAGAAGTCCATAACAGATCTTGCCTCGATTATCTATACATCGGGGACTACAGGAACAGCTAAGGGAGTGATGCTGACCCATAAAAATATCATAAGCAATGTTGAATCGGTAAGAGAATTCATCCATCTCGATTCAAACGACAGCTTTATTCTCCTTCTGCCTCTGCACCATACATTCCCGTTTACTATCTGCATGGTGCTTCCCCTGTCTCTGGGTGCCGTTATCAGCTTTGTGGATATCATGAGCCGTGACCGTACACGCCTCATCATGGAGTCGAAACCCACTCTCATCGTTGGGGTGCCCTTGCTCTTCTCCAAAATTTATAAAGGGATCATGCGACAAATCGAGATTTCGAAGATGAAAAGCTTTCTTTATAATTACGGCGGCAGGAAGCTGATCAGCATGGGCATTAAAAAGAAGCTCGGAGGCAGACTCCGTATTCTTGTTTCCGGTGCGGCTCCGATGGATCCGTCGGTAATTGAAGGATTTGTAGAACTGGGTATTGAATTCCTGGAAGGATATGGACTGACTGAAACTTCTCCGGTTGTATCTGCTAATCCTATCGGCGCTATTAAAATCGGCTCCATCGGCGTTCCCATTGATGGGGTAGAAGTTAAAATTGATAATCCTGATCAGGATAGAATTGGCGAGATTATTATCAGAGGCAACAATGTTATGGAGGGTTACTATAAAAATCCAGAACAAACCGAACAGGTGCTCAAGAATGGATGGTTCTATTCCGGCGATATAGGCAAAATCGATGAGGACGGCTATATTTTTATAACCGGCCGGGCAAAAGATGTGATAGTAAATCGCGGCGGAAAAAATGTCTATCCAGATGGGGTCGAGTCGGAAATCAACAAAAGCAGATTCATTTCCGAATCGGTTGTTCTGGGGTACCGCACAAAAGATCTGGTCGGAGAGGATGTGGGAGTGCTTATTTTTCCTGACTACGAATATCTGATCGAATACAGCAGGAGTAAAAATATCGAGTTACGTCATGAAATGGATGTATCCAGACTTAATGAAGAAGATAAGGACGAGCTTATCGGGAAATTCCGCACCCTTTTGGAAAACGAGGTAAGGAAAAGCATGGAGAAACTTGCCTCTTATCAGCGGGTCACACGCATTGTGATCGAGAGGGATGAGTTCATAAAAACCTCTACCCGTAAAATTAAACGATTTCTTTATAAGGGACGGCTGGATATTGTAGATATCGGTTGAGGCTATCTTTTTTCACTGGCGCTGCTGTCAGGCGGGGACGGGCTTCCCTCGGTTACCCCTCCTGATATACTGAAACTCTTGATGATGATCCCTCGCCCCGGGTCGGCGGAAAGGATGAAGGATGCGGGATCCTGCTGGTTTCTTAGAAAGAGCATGAATGTTCTTTCGTTTCCCCTTATTTTTTCTATAACCAGCGGATCCATAGTCTGGAGAAGTTTCATAAGGTTTGCTTTTTTCAACGCGTGGAGATACGATTTTATCAATTCATCCTGGGAATTGAACTGGTGGTGGGGGATCAGCCCCTTCCGTGCGAGTATAACCGCCCTTGACTGGGACTCGTTTAAAATACCGAGATAAAATCCCATACCCGGTTCCCCGCCGGTAAACCACCCGATACCTGCCTGATAAAATGAATAGAGCGCCAGGAGAATAACCACCGAACGAGTAAATAGTTTCCCATCAAGAAAAAAAGCTGCCGGCAGGAATAACAGCGGCATAAGAGGCACAAGGTGACGTGATCCCAGACCGAATTCGGTAAACGGGTAGGGGCCTGCCGCCACGAAGAGAATCATTGTTACTGCGCAGGCAAGGAGCAGAAGCGATTCTTTTTTCATGTCTCTCTGCCACATCGCCCGGAGACCGACAGGGAAAAGAAGGAATATGGGAGTAATGGTCAAAAGGCCGTGATATTCATTAAAAAGAAGGCGGTGAAATCCTAGGAATATATTCCCCTGCATATACTGGCTGGCCATACCGGGTGTGAATGACCCGACCATTCGTGAATATTCGAAAATGAATGGAGAACCGAAAACCAGCGCATTCCTCACAGTCCAAAGAAGAGCGACTCCTAAAACTCCGCAGGCATACCAGATCGCCGTTTTATTAAACGAGATTTTCCCGTTCTTCTCAATACCCAGGTACAGGAAAAACGGAACGGCCAAAAGAAGATAGTTCGGGCGGACAAACAAATTGAGAGCGGTAAATACACCCGACAAAATAATCGTGGTTGTCCGTCTGGAAGAGTTGGCATCCCGGAGAAGAAACCAAAAAGAAGCAAGCACCAGTAGCTGAGAAAGCGGTTCGGTATAATTTGAAACCGCGTAAAACCAGTTAAGAGAAGCAAAGGCCATGATCAAAGTCATTCCCAGTGCTTTCATTCGGAATCCATACCGGTAAAGAATCAGGTAAAATATTCCGAGCGAAAGCAGGACAATGATCAGATTCGCAGCATACCCTCCTATTTTTCCGAAAGCTGCAATAAAAGGAGCGGCCACAAGCGGAAAACCAAGAGTAAATCCCCGTTCCGGAGCCTGTTCTCCCTGATACAGAGTACCATTGAGAATATTTTGGGAAATAGCATAGTAGGTGTTCTCATCCACCCTGAACGGAGGATAGTTCTGCTCGAATCCGGGAATATTTTCAGGGAGGCTCTCGATAATCGGAAGATTGGGATAGAGCGAGAGCAGCGTTATCAGATATACTGCCGCGATAAGTACAAAAGTCACAATGGCGGCAATCCGGTGACTGCCGATTCCAACTGACAATGCGGAAACAGGATCCGATTCATTTGTTATTGTATGTTTTTTCAAAGACTCTTTCTCGTGAAAGGAAACGATGGCTGATTTTCAAACGTCAATTATAATCAAAGATAGTATCGGTTCAAATCTTTTCTTTGAAAATAAGACTGAAATTCTCATAGTTTTGACAATTTGAACGGCCTGAATATAAAAAGGTGTGTGAAAAACTTCCTTACTGTAAATCAATTTCTCAGAGAGCTTGTCGAAGTGAGCATCCTTGACGGATAATAAAAATTCATAATCAACCCCCCATTATTTCCCTCGGTTTTGCCGTGTCCCTCATTTGGGGATTTAGCGGGCTGTTTTTTTAACAACTATATATAATTCTTCTTGCATTCTTTCAAATGAAATTCTATATTTACATCATTATTACTCCTGAGTAGAAGGGCAACCTGAAACGAAGGGGATTTCATCGGCAGCGTATCCTGAAAGAAGGGGGTTCCCCCGAAAAGAAGGGTCGCTAACTTTTGTTTATCCCCGGCGCTTGCTTGCCGGTTTTTTTGTTTTAAGGGGATAGTATGAACGCATCGGAAAAACGAATAGTCGCTATTAACATAGTGGTGAGGGACAGGAATATGGCTCCTCTGGTAAATGAAATTCTCACCAAATACGGGGAATTCATTTGCGGGAGGCTTGGAGTTCCCTTTCGGGATAAGGGAATATCGGTCATATCTATTCTCATGGAAGCTGATATATCGCACATTGGTGCTGTCAGCGGTTCTTTGGGTAATATTGCCGGGGTTACTCTTCGTTCCACCATGCTTACCTGAATTGCGGATTCATAAATCTTTTTCACTTTTTCTCATTACAAAGGAATGAATCATGTCACAAGATTATAAAGCCGAACCAGTTCCGATAATTTTTGAAGATGAGATTCAGAATCTTATCAAAAAAACGGAACATCCCGAAAAAGAACGTGTGAGGAACATTCTCGCCAAAGCTCTTGAGTTGAAAGGACTTGATCTGGAAGAATCCGCCTGTCTTTTGAATATACAGGATGAAAGTCTCCTGGAGGAGCTGTTCCACACCGCTCTTCGGGTAAAACAGCAGATTTATGGGAACCGTCTGGTTCTTTTCGCTCCGCTGTATGTATCCAATTATTGCTCCAATAACTGTCTTTACTGCGGGTTCAGGAAAGACAACCATGATATGAAACGGACAGTGCTTTCTATCGACGAGATAAAAGAAGAGGTGAAGATAATTCTCAGCCAGGGTCACAAGAGAATCCTCATGTTGATGGGGGAGCATCCAAATAAATGCGCTTTCGACTTTTTCCTGGAATCCGTACAGGCGGCTTACAGTGTACAGAGCGGTAAGAGTTCCATCCGCAGGATCAATGTCGAGATCGCTCCTTTGACCTATGACCAGTTTAAAGAGTTGAAGAAGATCAAGATTGGAACGTATACCGTCTTTCAGGAAACATACCATCAGGAAACCTACAAGAAGATGCATCCGAGCGGGATCAAGGCCGATTACTGGTGGCGTCTGACCGCCATGGACCGTGCCCAGCAGTCGGGGATTGATGATGTTGGGATCGGGGCGCTTTTCGGACTCTACGATTACCGTTTTGAGGTTCTTGCCATGTTCCAGCACGCCCGGCATCTTGACAAGACATATGGAGCCGGCCCGCACACAATATCCGTGCCCCGTCTCGAACCCGCGCAGAATGCGCCTGTTGCGCTCAATCCTCCCTATCCGGTTTCGGATACTGATTTTAAAAAAATTGTCGCAGCGATCAGAGTATCCGTTCCTTACACCGGAATGATCCTTTCCACCCGTGAAACTGCGGAGTTACGAAAGGAACTGCTTAATCTCGGGGTATCGCAGATCAGCGCCGGTTCGCGGACCGACCCCGGCGGATACGATAAGGACTCCAGTGAACGGTTCCGGGAAGCCCAGTTCAATCTCGGCGACACCCGCACCCTGGACGAGGTTATCTATGATATCAGTACGAAAGGTCATATCCCCAGCTTTTGTACGGCCTGTTATCGCCTCGGACGCACCGGTAAGGATTTCATGGAACTCGCAAAACCGGGGCTCATTCAGAAATACTGTCGAACGAATGCGATCATGACCTTCAAGGAATACCTGGTAGACTATGCCTCGCCTCAAACCAAAGAATCAGGAGAAACGATTATTTCTCAGCTTATCAATGAAACCGATAATTCCGGAACCAAACGAATATTAAATAATCGTCTGAAAAGAATAGAAAACGGGGAAAGAGATCTCTATATCTGAAATGACAAAGCGAGAGATTGTTGATTTATTGAAAGAGAAGGATGAAGCCGTCAGCGAAAATCTGTTTCGGTG
>JBAYHX010000197.1:0-6436 GCA_041665965.1 Candidatus Latescibacterota bacterium | reverse complement strand
TGTCTCGGCTCCCGAAAGAAGAAATTGCCGCCGGTTATCCGTGGTATAGAAATCTCTGGTTGTGGAGCGGGATCTGGGTAGCAGCCATGACGGCAATATATATAAAATTCTGGTAGGGATTTCTAATATTATTTATAAGTAACCTATTGTTTGTAAGCGCGTTGCAGTTTCCTCCCGCGTCAAGGTACCTATTTCCATTAACAGAGGATTCGCAGACAACAAAACCGAGGATATCATGAGAAAAATAAAAGCCGGATTCGTGGGGTTCGGGGAAATTAACACTCCGCGAGATATAATCGTAAGGAAATGCAATCAGGCACGGGAACTCATAGAAGCCGAAGGCATAGAGCTTGTCTGGACCGACCCGGTGAGCGACGACCCTGAAGGCAGTGATGTACAGAGGGCAAAAAAAGAGCTGGCAGCGGAAGATTTCGACGTTCTGATCATTTGCGTTGCCGGTTGGATTCCCTCACATGCGGTTATTGACGTTATCGACATGTTTCGTCATAAGCCCATGCTTCTCTGGGGTCTTACAGGGTGGACTGAAGAAGGGCGGTTTATTACGACGGCTGATCAGGCAGGAACAACTGCTTTGAGAAAGCCCATGGAAGATCTTGGATATACATTCAAATATGTAACGAATTTCTACGGCGGCCCGCCGCCTGTGGAAGCAATAGTGAGTTATGCGAAAGCGGCCCGGGCCGTATCGCTGCTCCGAAACGCCCGCATCGGTATGATGGGATTCCGCGACATGAGGCTCTTTGGAACACTCTATGACGGTATATCCTTACGTTCCGTGATCGGGACTGAAGTCGAGTTTTTCGAAATGCTCGAAATGCAGCAGATCATCGAAAAACTCGATGAAAGAAAGGTTGCGGAATTAAAAGAAAAAGTGCTCGACAGGTGGGACTTTGTCAAAAAACCGGCGGAAGGTACTGTCGAGAATGCAATCAGACTTTATCTCGCTGTCAGTTATAAAGTAAAAGAGCGCGGGTATGAAGCGGTTTCCCTCATCGATGTAGACGGTGTAAAAAAATTGATGAAATTTGCTCCCGCGGGAGTTTTCATGCTCCTCCATGAGGAAGATGATATTTGTACGATACCTGAAAATGATACGCTGGGGGCTGTCACACAACTGATGACGAGATATTTGACCGGTCAGGTTGGCGCGTATCTGGAATTCTATGAATTCATGGAAAACGGTATGCTGATGGGTGTCCCCGACTATGTCCCTTCCGAAATTGTCGATGGCCGGGTGACTGTTATGCCGACTGCATTCGGAGAATTTGGCGAAGGGCTTCTGAATGTGTCTAAAGTTAAAACAGGTGAAGTTACTTTGGCGCGCTTATCGTATAGCGGGAAAAAATACTGTATGCACGTTGTAAAGGGTAAGGGCATTTCGCCGCGGAAATGGGAAGAGGCCGGCTGGAAGCCTCCGGCGCCTCAACTGCCGAGCCTGGAAATTGTACTCGATACCCCAATTGAAGATTTCATGCAGAAGGTTCTCGGCCAGCATTATATCATCTCATATGGGAACAATGTTCGGATGTTTGAGGGTTTATGCGGTATCCTGGGTATAGAAATAATCTAACGAACAGCGATGATTGGGTAAGGACGTGATAGAAGCAAAAAAATACGATGTCGTTGTCAGCGGTTATCTTTGCGTTGATCTTGCGCCTGAGTTTTATGAAACGGGAGGTGAATCCGGCAGAGCTGTTAGTTTAAAACCGGGATCATTGACCGAAATAAAGGATTTATCGATTTCCCTTGGCGGTGTTGTGGCAAACACGGGACTGGCGCTGAAAATATTTGACCGGATAGTTTTGCTCATGGGGCTTATCGGGAAAGATTTTCTTGGAGAAATTGCATTGAAAATCCTCAGCGAAAATGGATTGTCAGAGGGAATCATGACAACCGATAAGTCCGGCACCGCTTACGGGATAGTTCTTTCGCCGCCGGGAATCGACCGTATCTTTTTAGAGTCGTCCGGCTGCAGCAGGTATTTTTCTTCATCCGATATAAATTATAAAGCAGTCGCGGAGAGCCGGATTTTCCATTTCGGATATCCGCCTCTTATGAAAAAATTTTACGATAATAATGGTGAAGAACTGGTAAAGATGTTTTCACGGGTAAAAGCTCTTGATGTCATAACATCGCTCGATATGACTTTGCCCGATCCCGAAAGCGAATCGGGGAAAGTCGATTGGAAGAGCATCCTTTTGCGCGTTCTTCCCACTGTGGATATTTTCGCCCCGAGCGTGGAAGAAATTGTGTTTATGATGAAACCGGAATTCTATTCGCAGATCGCATCGGATTTTACCGGCGGAGACATCATTGATTCGATCCCGGAAGAGATGATCCGCTGTATCGGAAGGGAAATAATCGATCTCGGTGTTAAAGTGGTAGTAATCAAATCGGGTAAGCTTGGCGCATACCTCTTTACCGGTGATGTCAGCCCGCTCAACGATACTCCGGGAATGGCCTTATCCGAAGAGCACTGGAACCGCCGTGAAATAAAGTCGTCCGCTTTCCGTGTCGATGAGTCGCGGGTGAAAAATGCGTGTGGAGCCGGAGATGTGGCGGTTGCGGGATTTCTGACCGCCATATTGAAGGGTGAAAATCCTGATATTGCCGTACAATACGCCATGTGTTCCGGAAGAAATAACCTCTATGGCATGAATGCCACTGATGGTCTGACCGACTGGGATACAATGACAAAAGAACTTAACTGTTAAGTAATCCACATAACGAGATTTAACAAAACAACTCACCTCTTGATTCCTTTTCTTGAAGCACCCCGCTTTTGCCCGCAAAAGCGGGAATCCGGTGCAGTCAAACGAGCGGAACCCCCTTTTTGCCTCATAACAAATGGCTTGAGAAAAACCATCGGGTGTTCCCCGTCTTTAACTTGTTAGAGAGGGGATTCAGGAGGTGAGTGTTTTTTCCTCCGTTATTATCTTCCCCTCCAGAAGGTTTGCAGACCGTCAAGTCCGGCAGCAACATCCGACTCAGTGAACTTGACCTGGATTTTCATATAGGGACCCTGTCCCCAGAAAGATGTTCCGGCAAAATCGCTGTCGTGGTATCCGATGAAGTTATAGCCAACCGCCAGACGGGATCCCCTGTTAATGATGCGGCCGATTTCAAGAGCGGCGCCCTGATTAAGATCGTGGACGGTGTGCTGGGAAAGGAGCCGGTATTCTCCCAGGATATCCCAGGTGCTGCACAATTCAAACCGGAGGTTGGTCATCCAGAGGTCGGTTAGTGTCTGCGAGGTTACTCCTTCGCTCGAAAGCTTTGATACTTTGAACGCATAGCGAATGAACCATTCGAATTGTGAGCGCGGCTCCACGATCATTTCAAGGGAGCCGATGTGGGTTGTCCGATCGGTAGTCGGAGCAGCCATGCTGTTATACTGGTTCTTGAACTCGTACTTGCCCAGGATGTTCAGGTGATCGTTCGCGGATGAACGCCAGGCAAGGCCGGAGAGGAAATGATGGCTGCGGATATAATTGTTGGGATTACTGGCCGCATGTCCTTCATCCAGGTAGGTATGTTTCATGAGAAGTGACAGGTCATTTGCCAGGGCGAAATCCAACGCACCCGATGCGACTGTCTTGTCGAGCGTATTTCCATTCCGCTTTTCATAACGGGCGCTGGCTTTTACTAATTCCGGAGGGAGATATTCCCCGGCAAGGCTGTAGGCGTAGAAGTCTCCCTGACGGTTGCCTCGGAGAGTTCGCATACGCTCGAAAGCGGTATTGAACGTGATATCGGGAAGAGGTCTGAAACGATGACGCAGCCCGATGATCGCCTCGTTCTTCTGGCCGTTGATACCGCCGTCGAGCTTGTAATTTGCATAGGCGGTTACGTTTTCCGATATGGGCGACTGAATTCCCACAGCAGTGTAGCTCGAATCGATGACGCTGAAATCCCGGAAGGCGTGTTCCATCACAATATCCATGTGATCGGAAAGAGCCCAGCGTGCATGGAGCCTGTTGAGTGTCGGACGGTAATTGATATCTTCATCTTTAAAGTTTTGGTCGCGTTCCGCTTTCAGCGTCAAACGGCGGGTAGCGTCCCATTGCAGGCCGGTATTCAGAATGGCGCCGTTGTTTTCGATGCCCTTTCTGTCTGTTGTTGTCATTTCCATGGAAGCGATGCTGCTCAATGTTTTCCAGCGATAGGCGCCGCCAAGCGCCATGCTGGTGCGCCCATCATCGTTTATCGAATCGTCGGACCGGAAAGCTTCTCCGGTGACCGTTGCTGTGCTCAAAGGCTTCCAGGAGAATGTGCCCCGCAGCTTGCTCACTCCCGGGAATGCGGTTGTACTGCTGGGATTGTAGAAGGAGCGGTCTGCGGTACGGTAATAGATGTCATAGTCGAAAACCGAGCGCAGCCGTCCCTGGGCGCCGATTTTCCACGCCCATCCTTCCTGCGCCTGATTGGAGCGGGCTATCTCGGTATTGAGGAGCATGTCGCCGACTGTTTTTACCCGTGCATCAAGACCGGTCAGCCAGTAATTGCTGTCAGCACCTTCCTCGCCGACAAGAGATGCGCCCACTTCCCATACGTCATTCGACCGGAGCGCAAACCGTCCACCCCCGACAGCGTGACGTTCAAGCGCACGGGCGGTTTCGTAGGTGGCGATGATGACAACAGGATTTTCATCGGGGCTGCGGCTTGGAACCGGCTGCTTGAACAGAATGGTTCCGTCCTCGTAATTGATCTCATAATCGGTGAACCGGTACTGTGTAACTTCTTTCAATACATTTTCCGGGTGCAGACGGTCACGGGTCTGGATTGCGATACGTTCACTCCCCTCTACTACCGGCACGCCGCGCCGTGAAGCGGTGAGGTAGTAATGCCCCGACACACCCTCGCCCGGGATCTCGTCAACCTGGATGGACTGCTCGGTGAATGCCCCAAACATGCTCCATGCGGTGCTCTTGCTCTGCCCCGAGGAGGATACACCGGTAAAGGTACGGTTATAGGCGGTCAGTTCAGCCTGAGAGAAGTTGGTGGCGAAATCTCCATACTGGAAATACGATTTGTCTTTCTCGATACGGACGAACAATCTGCTTGCCGAAGGCGCTTCGTAGAATATCGAGCTTGCGTCGCCATAGACCGGGAACGCCCGCTCCGGTGTCAGGTATCGGAAAACCTTGTCGTCATACTTGCGGTCGGAATCATAGGAAGTGGTGAGAAGGTACCCTTTTCCTACCGTTCCCCGTGCGAAGAAAGCCGCTTTGCCGCTTGTATACGTGCCTTTCTTGAAATCGTCGCCGGCTGTTACCCCTGACGGAGCCGAACGATTCTTTTTCCAGCCGATCTGCCCGGACGCCATACCCACCAGCATGCCCTTTTCATACGGGGTTGTGTAATTCAGCACAGTCTGGGCGTTTACCCCGTCTGCAGTGACATTCAGCCGTCCTTCGCCAACTTTTCCCGGAGCCTGTATCAGCGCTGAAGCCAGTCCTCCCCGTACCTGTGCCTGTGTCCCTGCCTGCTCGGGGTAAATGTCCCGCGTGATAATTGTACCGTTATCAAGCTGCAGGGTAACAACCTGACCGTCCCTGAGCGGCATTCCCCATGCGTCGAAAACCTGTATGCGCGCCTCGGCCTGAGAGAGGCTGTCTGCGGGAAGAGTAGACGGTTCTACTTCTACCGTTACCTTTGCGGCTGGCCCGATTACGTGGATGGATACGCTGTCCGACAATACCTGGCCGTTTGTCTGTGTCTGGCTGATTCTGAAAGTCACCGTGCCGGGAGATGATGGTATATTCAGAAAATCCGCCCTGGAATCCGGACGCACCTTGTTCGAAGCGACATCTTTTCCGTTAATCGTGAGCACCATCGGTAATCCGGGCTGTCCAAGTGCGATCACAGTCAGCCTGTCGCGATAGCTCAACGTACCGTCCACCGGCGATTCGATCCAGACCACCTGACCCGGTTGTGCTGTTCTGAGCTGTTTGACGGATTTCTGCGGTACATCGCTCCCCTCGGAGACGGAATGTTGTATCGTATGGGGAGAAGTCGCAGACAGACTGTCCGGGACAGGAGTGCCCGTTCCGCGCTGTATCTTGCCGGTTGTTTTTTCATCTTTGAGAGGTACAGTTGCAGGGGAACTCGTGCCCTTGCCGGTTAGTTCCTCAGTGGAACTGCTGTCAGCGGGTGAGGCCACCTGAATTTCCGCTGTCCAGCGTTCGCGATTGCCGGTTTCGGCGTCTTTTCCGTCATAACGGAGGGGCAGCGACCCCCACACCGGGTGATTGACAGCCGGAGCGGGAAGATCGGTGAACTCTTTCCCGTATTTCAATATGTCGAAGGTTGCGGATTCACCCTGTTTCAATTTCTTGTCCCGGAGAGCGGAGACGGAATACCCGGAAGGCAGATCCTGGGATACAAAGAACGATTCGCCTGCCGGTATACCGGA
>JBAYHX010000196.1:0-6486 GCA_041665965.1 Candidatus Latescibacterota bacterium | reverse complement strand
GATTACCGGTATTTTCCAGAACCCGATCTGGTTCCGGTTGTTGTAGAAGACAGTTGGATAGCCCGAATACGTGAAGAACTTCCCGAGCTTCGGGATACAATGCGCGGCCGGTTCCAGCATGAATACGGAATTCCTGCCTATGACGCGGATATTCTGACATCCGAGCCGGATATCGCAGCCTACTATGAGGATGTTATCCATGCCGGGGCAGACGCGAAAAAAGCATCGAACTGGGTGATGGGAGAAGTCCTCCGTGTTTTAAATGAAACCCAAACAGATATCGCCGAGTTTAAAGTGAAACCGCGGATGCTTTCCGGCCTTATTTCCCTTATTGGCGAAGGCGTGGTTTCCGGCCTGATGGCCAAGACAATCTTTGATGAAATGATCGCCACCGGAAAGGATCCGGATACCATTATCGAAGAAAAGGGGCTGCGCCAGATATCAGACAAAGACGAGCTCCGTCAGGCAGCAAGGAAAGCTATAGACTCACATCCCGACGAAGCTGCCCGTTATCGCGCGGGCAAAATCCAGATTATCGGATTTTTTGTCGGGGAGGTTATGAAGGCGACAAAGGGTAAGGCAAATCCAAAAGAGGTAAACGCTATCATCACGGAGATGCTCTCATGAAGAGAGTTTTTATGCGCATTGCAGGCGGTTTCAGCTTATTTGCCATGGTTATCTGCTGCTCTTCTTTGTTTCCTTCGACCTGTCTGGGGCGAAGTATCAACGATGGTATCGGCACAACCGGTTTTGTCTGGTTGAAAGCAGTCAGCGATGCGGAAGTTTCCGCGGCAGGTGAGTGTATTGCTGCCCGTGACGGAACCGCCGGAATTCTGGTTCATCCTGCAGCTATCGTTACCGGACTGACACATGGTACAGCGAAGATGAGTTATGTGTCCCATTTTGTAGACACACAGTATGGAACTATCGGATATGCAAACAAGATCAAAGACCATTACATGGGATTCCGGATCACCTATGTAAATTATGGCGATTTCATCGCTACCAACAGCACCGGTGACAGAATGGGTAGTTTTACCGCCGGGGATATGGGAATATCTTTCAATATGGGAAAACAGGCCCGCGAAGATTTGAAGGTCGGCGCAACCGTCTCTTATCTTACCTCCAAGATACAGGATTTTACCGCCCAGGCAGCGACGATTGATCTGGGAGCCATCTATACGCCTCCATTTGAAGGGCTGACGGTAGGTGCCATGCTCATGAATGTGGGGAAAGTATTCAATGGGTATTCGAGCGAATATACCGATAAGCTGCCCATCTATCTGACAGTGGGCCTCCGCAAAACACTTCAACACTCTCCATTTTCTTTGTTGGCTGACGTTACTTTTCCCAATGACAGCGACATATCTTATGCATTCGGAATAGAAGCCAATATCAATGATCGTTTTTTTCTGTTTGGGGGAACGAGAAGCCGGAGTGATGTCGACCTTCTGAGCCAAAAATCAAAAACCAACTTCTCCGGTATTCGTACTATCGGATTCGGTCTAAATCTTGACCGCTACCGTTTTAGCTATGCATACTGCCCCAACAACGACCTTGATAATGTCCATAAAATTACCATGAGCGCGCAGATATTCTAATCCTGCTAATCCTGACCTCAAATCTTACCCTGTAAAATATATCCGGGAATTCTCTTGGGATCACCGTGTCTTTTCAAATAAAAAAAGTATGGAAATGTCATCTTTCGATGGATGGAAGGGAAATATACCGGATTGAATTTTCCTGCCTCCGGGAGATGATGACCGGAGGGCAGGAAAAAGAGAATTGAAAAGAAGACGTTTATTAGATAAAGATGCAAAGAGAATAAACGAATAGGTCTCTCATTTATCAGGGGTTATTTTTTTAATAAAATCTTCATTCAGTTTCATAACCGAATCAACTCTGGCTTGAATTGCTTTATCTCTTGGTATCTGATAATCGAGGTCATAGAAATTATTTACCCATGTCGAGACAATCGTCGTATTTTTTTCGGTTTTCTTCACCTCTTCAGGACGGAGGTCTCTGACCTTGTATGCATCCATAAAGTCTGTCAGCCCATTTTGCACATTCAGTTCAAGGACACCCATAACACCTCCCGCATCGGGACAACGGGCAAGAAGTGTTTTTCCTGTTTTTAATGGAATGTAAAATGCATGTTCCGTTTCTCCGAGGTGCTCGCCGGTATGGCTGACAATCACCAGATCAGGTCCTTCAGGAATTTCCTTAAGAAGTTGCTGAACACGATCCATATTCATGTATGCAAGGGCGATAACCACATCAGAATTTTTCCTGAGTTTTTCTATTTCCTTCCTGACCGCTTCTTTCGGGTCAAGTACTTTTATCGGAGAGGACTCATCAAAAAATGGTATCCCGGATGTAGTCTGATCCATGAAACCAAAAATCCCCACCTGGAAATTGTCAACCGTTTTTATCATATCCGGAGCGAATATGAGTTTTCCCGAGCTTTTCCATGCAATATTCGCGGAAAGCCACGGAAGCCCGCGTTCTTTTAGAGCAACAAGGCTGTCCGCTGTGTTAGCCAGATCCCTGGCGGACACGTTTGCCGCATCGATCCCGATTTTTTTTACTATATCCAGGGTCAAAGCAGCCTTTCTCAGGGAATTTGCTTGAAAATTCTTTGTAAGTTTGATTTTATCAAAGAGAAGGGCGCCGGAATCAAGGATGAGCGCGTTCGGATATTTCTCCTTTTGCTGTTTGATAAAAGTGGCGCGCTTGGCCATTCCGCCTCTTGGTATTCGGCAGCCGCAAGTATCGATCTCGCCCCCTACATTACCGGAATAGAGGATTGTAATGTGCCCGCTTTTCTGTGACGAAATCTTTTTGGAACAGGAGAATAAAAGGAAGCTTAAGCCCAGAACCAAGGCTAATAAAACATATTTTTTCATAAAGACTCCCCTTTCAGGATGCCAGAAAAGTTTAAAAATTTCTCAAATATACACTATTGTAAGGTACTGTGCAATTTCTCCATGGCGACTTACACAAAAGAAAAAAAAGATTTTCAAAGTTTTTGTCTGATTTATGTACAATATTCGTTGCGTAAAATGCATGATTCGAACAGGTTATCCTCTTCGCAGGTATTTGTTCATGTAAGTATCTTATCTTCCAGAACCGCCTTTTTAAATTTTTGAAGGGCTCGCCCACGGTGGCTGATCAGGTTCTTTTCGTCAAGTGGAATTTCGGCGAAAGTCTTTTGAAGCGGAGGGTAGAGGAAGAGAGGATCGTAACCGAAACCGCCGCTGCCGGAGGGTTCAAACGTTATTAATCCCTCGCAGATTCCCACCGTGGTCCACTCAAAACCTTCAGGGCGTACCAGCGCAAGCGCACAAACAAACCGTGCGGTGCGTCTATAGACCGACACCTTTTCCATGAGTTTAAGAAGTTTGATATTACGCTCTGTAGCGCTGGGAGCAAATCGGGCGGAATAAATTCCCGGCAGACCTGCGAGCGCATCTACTTCCAGTCCGCTGTCGTCTGCCAGTACAGCGCATCCGGTGAAAACTCCGGTCGCACGGGCTTTGATCAACGCATTCTCCAGAAACGTACCGCCATTTTCTTCAATGAGAGGCATACCGGGAAAATCGGCAAGTGAAAGAATCTCTATTCCGCTGCCTTCGAAAAGAACCTTGAATTCGGCCAGTTTTCCCGGATTGCCTGTTGCGATGACCAGTTTTCCGCTCATATCAGCTCCAGAGCCTTTTTTTGAATCTCGATAATTTTCCTTATGGCGGTTTCGGAAACTTGGAGAAGAGCATCCAGTTGATTACGGTCGAATATACGTCGCTCGGCAGTTCCCTGAACCTCGACAAGGCCGCCTGCATCGGTCATTACGATATTCATGTCCACATCCGCCGAGGAGTCTTCTTCATAGCAGAGATCGACCAGCACCGTTCCCTTGGAAATTCCGGCGCTTACACCGGCAACAAGGCCGTTCATCGCGGAAACAGGGATCATCCCATTTTTCACCAGCCATGCATCGGCGTCATGAAGGGAAACTGCAGCCCCGACAATGGATGCTACTCGGGTTCCGCCATCTGCATTGAGAACATCACAGTCAATATACACCGTCCGTTCTCCAAGTTTGGCAAAATCGGTGATGGCCCGAAGCGAACGTCCGATGAGACGCTGAATCTCCATAGTCCGCCCGTTCTGCTGAAGGGCTGTGGCTGCACGCTTATTGCGTGTATGGGTAGAACGGGGAAGCATTCCATATTCGGCGGTTATCCAGCCGGTTCCTTTTCCAATGAGCCAGGGCGGAACAGACTGGTCGACGCTTGCGGTAGTGATTACCCGGGTATTTCCCCATTCGACCAGACAGGAACCTTCTGCGTGGGACATGCAGTTTCGGGTGAGAGTGAGAGGCCGGATTTCATCCGCGGAACGTCCGTCTTTACGGTTAATCAGCATGTGTATTTCCGATACTATATGAGGTTGGAATTATCACGGGTGAATGTCTCACGGTAATCTGAAAGCTCCAGATTGACAATTGAGCACATTTCCAGGAGCCGTGAATGGACTCTTCCCTGGGCAACTTCCTTATATTTCGAAAGGGGGAAGTTGGATGTAACGATGGTGACCCGTTCATCCGAATAGCGCGAATCGATAAGGTTATACAGCATCTCCGATTCCCATTCGGTGTTGCGCTGCACTCCGAAATCGTCGATGACAAGAAACGGGATGCGAATCAGCTCCTCCAGAATCTCGCCTGCATTTTCCCCGCTGTCGCTTGATACATCGTACGAATTTTTTAAACGCTGGAAAAATTGCCGTGATAAATCAACAAATCTTCCCGCAAGGCCGTATTTAAGCATCAATTCCTGCAGGATGATCGCTGCCAGCAGTGTTTTCCCGCTTCCGGCGCCTCCCCAGAGATAAAAGCCTTTGCTCCATTTTATGTCGGGCCGTTGTTCATGGATGGTGGAAGCGATTCCTGCATATTTATTGGCTATTGGCGCCACAATCTTGAAATCTTCGTAAAATTTCCACTGATATTTTTTTGGTATCTGCGATTCCTTGAAAGCCTTTTTGGTTGCGGCAAGTTTGACCCGTGCGCTCCGGCAGGCGCACCAGGAATGCCCCGTCTCCTTTTGAAAAGTCTGATAGGGCGGAACACCGCCGCAGGTACATTTTTTCAGAATGCAGTCGCAGATTACCAAGTCGCCGTGAGAGCCGATTTTTATATCACGGTCGTAGCGGATACCGGATTCGAAGCACACTTTGCATGTTTTTGTCACTTACTCGCTCCTTGAAAAGAGGCCTCGTTCATGACGCTCTTTGAACTTGATGATCGAGTCGTAAATCGCCTGCGCGATTCGTTTCTGGTAGCTGATGCGGTTAAGCATTTTTTCTTCCTGCGGATTTGAGATAAATCCTATCTCGAAAAGAACGCTCGGCATGGATGTGTGCGTTCCTGCAAGCACATAAAAACCCGCCTGTTTCACACCACGGTTTGTCTGGCGGGTGGTTTTAAACACATCATCCAGAAGAACACTGCAGAGATCCTGGCTCTCTTTTAAAAACACATTGGACGCCATATCGTTCTGAATATCATCGATAACGGAATCGTTGATCAGATTTCGGTATAACTTGGGATTGTCTTCGTATTTAACCGATTCGTTTTCACGGCGCGCCACATCCCGGGCATCCTCAGTCTTCGCCGCTGAAAGGAAAAAGATTTCTACTCCTTCAGCTTCATGGTTGCGGCTGGCGTTGGCATGAATGCTGATGAAAAGTTTGCCATTGGCCCGTTTTGCGAGTGTCGCCCGCTGGTTGAGCGGAATAAAGGTGTCGTTACTTCTTGTCATGACTGCATTGAGTTCCTTACGTTCGTCCACTATTTCCTTTAATTCTTTTGCGACAGCAAGCACTACATTTTTTTCCTGAGTTCCACCGGGGCCAACAGCGCCGCTGTCTTTACCGCCGTGGCCGGGATCGATGATCACGGTGTCGATACCCCACAACTGTTCATCCGCGGGTGAAACAACCGTCGAAGGAATAGATGGAGATGTCTGGGCATCGAGCCTGGGTTTGAGGGAGTCCACCACATTCCCAATTCCCTGCAAAAACCCGGGCGAAGAAGGATTTGCCGCCGCCGCCCTTTTTCTCCGTACTGAGATGAGAATGTCCGGCGAATCCTCTGCGCGGGAAATATCATAGTTCTCCATATCCCCGGAAAGATGAAAAGACAACTGTACTCCATCGTCAACCCGGGAAAACCAGCTTTCTACCACCATGCCGTCAGGGGGGATACCACGGCCGACATCAGCCGAAAAAGAACCCTCGGGAAAGGTGATCGCGAGCCAGTTATACTGTTTCATCTCAGACGAATACTCCAGGGAATCGGAGAGAGAAATTCTGATAAGCGTTCCCTGAACCCTGTCCTGCAAGGTTACTCCAAGGACAGTGTTTGTGCTGCCAACAGACACAATGCCTTTTTTAAGACTGTTCCAACTCAGTGAAGTGTTCATC
>JBAYHX010000195.1:0-6587 GCA_041665965.1 Candidatus Latescibacterota bacterium | reverse complement strand
CCTCCATTTCCTTTACTATCTGTATCTTGAATGCTTCTGTATATCCTCTGCGTTTCCCCTCTTTCATCCTTCTCTCCTTGTCCCTTTTTCTGTAAACTTATTTCAGGACAAGACAGAGAGGGGCAATGAAGAAGGGGGAGGGTTCGGGGGAAAAGACTATTACGATGCTTTTGGTATAGTAAAAAGAATGATGCCGGTAATGTACATCGGTATTGTCTCCCGACACCGTTTTGGGTTTGTCAGATATAAGAAAGAAGCATATTCCCATTGATTCCCCGGTGACATTTTCGTATTTTATTGGCTTGCTGTTAAACAGGTTATAAACACCAGAGAAATGAGAGTAGTCAGGTTCATCCGTTATCCCTCATCATTTAAAAAAGGTTTTTTTATAATGTACTCAATCACTGAGAAGAGAATCATTGCTCCCGGAGTAACTCTCGCCAAAATTCGCGCCCCGAAAATCGCCGAAAAGAGAAAAGCCGGGCAGTTTGTCATCCTGCGTCTTTATGAAAACGGGGAACGCATTCCGCTGACCATCGCTGACGCCGACCCTAAAGAAGGCACGATTACCATCATCTCGCAGCGCGCCGGGAAATCCACCGCCTACCTTGAAGATATGCCTGCATCGCAGGGTATTGTCGATGTTGTTGGCCCGCTCGGACGCCCGACTCATATCGAAAAATACGAAAATGTTGTCTGTATCGGCGGAGGAATCGGAATCGCTCCCATCCATCCGATCGCACAGGCATTCAAAAAAGCCGGCAGCCATGTGACTTCCATTCTCGGAGGAAAGACAAAGGACTTTGTAATACTGGAAGACCTGATGCGGAAAGCCTCCAGCGAAGTGCATATCGCCACCGATGATGGCTCCTACGGGAAACACGGGTTTGTTACCGATATGCTCAAGGAACTGGTCGACCAGGGAAAGCATTTCGATTTCTGTGTAGCCATCGGTCCGGTTCCGATGATGAAAGCCGTTTCGACGCTGACAAAAAAGCTCGGCATTCCCACCATGGTCAGTCTGAACGCGATTATGGTAGACGGCACCGGGATGTGCGGAGCCTGCCGGATCACGGTAGGCGGCGAAACGAAATTTGTCTGTGTGGACGGCCCCGAGTTTGACGGACACCAGGTTGATTTCGACCAGCTGACTCACCGTCTGCGGATTTTCAAGGAATGCAACGAAGAGGCGATGAAAATTTATCAGTCGGAAGGTCACAACGGCAATTGCATATTGAAAAGGACAGAGAATGCCAGCGAATAAAATGCAGATACCCCGTCAGGCGATGCCCGAGCAGAAGCCGGAAGAACGGGTGAAAAATTTTCTTGAGGTTCCATTTGGTTACGATCCCAAGACCGCCATGCTCGAAGCGGAACGGTGCCTGGGGTGCAAAACACGTCCCTGTGTAGAAGGCTGTCCGGTGGAGGTTCCGATCCCGGAATTCATCAAGCTCATCAGCGAGGGAAAATTTGTCGAAGCGGCCTGGAAGCTGAAAGAAACCAATTCCCTTCCGGCGGTATGCGGAAGAGTATGCCCGCAGGAAGAACAGTGCGAAATTCGCTGCGTTCGCGGCAAAAAAGGCGAACCGGTAGCCATCGGGCGGCTGGAGCGGTTCGCTGCGGATTTTGAACGCAGCAGCGGCGACATGAAGATTCCCGCGCTTTCCCCCAAAACAGGCAAAAAGATCGCAGTTGTCGGCTCGGGACCTTCCGGGCTTACCGCAGCAGGCGATCTTGCCAAGATGGGGCATGATGTAACGGTGTTCGAGGCGCTGCATAAAGCCGGCGGAGTGCTGGTCTACGGAATACCGGAATTCCGGCTTCCCAAAGCCATTGTCGAGGCGGAAGTATCGTACCTTGAAAAACTCGGTGTCAAATTCGAGATGAACAGTGTTATCGGACGGATCGAAACCATAGATGACCTTTTGCAGAGCGGCTATTCCGCCGTATATGTCGCCACAGGAGCGGGCGCCCCGGTATTTCTGGGCATTCCCGGAGAAAACCTGGGCGGGATTTTCAGCGCGAACGAATACCTGACCCGCTCGAATCTCATGAAAGGATACCGGTATCCCGAGTACGATACTCCTTTGCCGAAAAGTAAAAAGGTTGTGGTCTTCGGCGGCGGAAATGTCGCCATGGATTCGGCAAGAACCGCGAAAAGGCTCGGCCCGGAAAAGGTCACCATCCTGTATCGGCGCAGCGCGGACGAACTTCCCGCCCGTAAGGAAGAAGTTCACCATGCCATGCAGGAGGGTATAGAATTCCGGTTTCTTACCGCGCCGGTGGAATTTCTCGGCGATTCGTCCAATATGGTCAGGGCGGTCAAGTGCCTGGCAATGGAACTCGGCGAACCCGACAGTTCCGGAAGACGGCGGCCGGTTCCCATTCCCGGCTCGGAATTCGAGGTGGAAACCGATACGGTGATTGTGGCTATAGGAAATCTCCCCAATCCTCTCGTCCCCAACACAACCCCCGATCTTCCGGTGAACCGCCGCGGAAACATTACGACGGACGAGCGCTGCAAGACCGGAAAAGAAGGCGTATTCGCCGGCGGAGACATCGTTACGGGCGCCGCAACGGTTATATTGGCGATGGGCGCGGGAAGGATTGCAGCCAAAAGCATTCATGAATATGTCATGAACAAGAAGTAGACAGGAGTCAGAAGTCAGAAGTCGGAATAAAAAAGAAAAAGAAAAAGATAGAAAATTTCTCGCAAAGTCCGCGAAGTTCGCAGAGAAACAAAAAGAGAATTTAATCAAAAGAATTCCTCGGCCTTAAGCCCGGGGGTTGAATCTGTGGTTCTCTTTCTGAAAGGCAGCCCCCTGACCTCCCGGAGGGGGGCTGAAAAGCTGAACGGCAAGGGAGGGAAGTCCCCCATCGGGGGATTTAGGGGGCTGATTTTGATACCTCGGAGTTCACTCCGCGGTAATTTAGTTACATTCCGTATCATTACCCTCTCCTAATTAGGAAAGGGTGGCCGAAGGCCGGGTGAGGTATTCCCGGATCATCAAAAAGCCTCTTTAGTCCCCCCTTGGGGAATTTAGGGGGCTGCATTTTAAGGGGCAGACTGTGACCGAAGACGGAATCTCCGATCCCGAATACCGTGAGGCGCTCAATTTTCTCTACAGCTTTGTCGATTACGAGCGCAGTACGAAATGGAAGTATGACGACGGCCATTTCGACCTGAAACGGATTCGCTCCCTTTTAGAGGCTATCGGGAATCCCCACCGTCACGGCTGGTTCGTCCATGTTGCGGGGACAAACGGCAAGGGCTCGGTTTCCGCGATGATCGCTTCAGCGCTCCGCGAATCCGGGCTGGCGACGGGACTGTACACTTCGCCTCACCTGATCACTTTCCGTGAGCGCATCCGTATCGACGGGGCTATGATAAGCCCTGAAGAAGTGATCGCCGGAGTCAGCCGTATCAGAAAACCCGCAGAGGAAAGTGACGGACTGACATTTTTCGATGTCTGGACAGCGCTGGCATTCGATTATTTTGCCGAAAGAGAGGTCGATGTTTCCGTTGTCGAGGTAGGCATGGGCGGAAGATTGGATTCCACCAATGTCATCACCCCGGCGGTCTCGGTAATTACATCTGTCTCTCTGGATCACCGGGGGAAACTCGGCAGTACGACCGCCGAGATCGCGGCTGAAAAAGCGGGAATTATAAAAACCGGGATTCCGGTGGTAAGCGCTCCCCAGGATGAGGATGTCACTCGCGTGCTGCGGGAAAAAGCCACTGAAGTGGGTTCGGAAATGATCATGATCGGGAAAGAAGTGTGCTGCGAGGAAACACCCGGCGGCCTCTGGTATCATGGCCGCGAGTGGGAACTTGAACGTGTATCGGTCCCGCTGCGGGGAAGTTTCCAGCTTGAAAATACCGCAATTGCGCTTGCAGCGCTGGAAATCCTGGCCTCACGAGGCTATCCGGTTACCTCCGAAACAGCACGGAGAGGGGTGGAAAAAGTCCGCTGGCCGGGAAGGCTCGATGTGATTTCGACATGCCCCGAGGTGATGGTTGACGGCGCCTGTAATGTCGGGGCGATGCGTACGGTAAGCGATTATGTTGCCCAAAGAAGCCCCCGTGAAAAAACGATTGCAGTAGTGGCGTTATGCAGCGATAAAGAGGTAGGCCCCGTTCTTGAAATTCTCGGGAAAGCTGCCTCACGGTTTATTGTCACTCAGGTGAACAATCCCCGCGCGATGCCGGTGAGCGATCTGGCGAAATTTGTCCCATCCGATGTGGAGTACCGCATTGTTCCCGACCCGGAAAAGGCTCTCGGCGAAGCCGTTTCTCTGGCCGGAAGGGAAGGCTTCGTGATTGTAACCGGTTCTCTCTACCTGGTGGGTGAGACTATGAAACTTTATAAAGCGGAAGAAATCGAAGAAATATAAGGGAAAATAAAGAAATTTAGACATGATTAGCATGATCAACATAATTAGAAAAAAATATTAATCTTGAAAATCTTGTAAATCCTGTCTAAATATGTTTTTAAGGAGGTCCATAATGTTCAGAGACAGAACGGTCGTACTTGCTGTAACCGGTGGAATTGCGGCATATAAAAGCGCATCGATTGTCCGTGATCTCAAAGCATCTGATTCCGAGGTGCTGGTCATTATGACCCGTGAGGCAACGGAATTCATCACACCGCTGACACTGGAAACTCTTTCACAGAATCCGGTTGCCGTTGAGATGTTTGACCGTGATAACAAGTGGGAACTGGAGCATATCGCCCTCGCGGACCGTGCCGACATCCTGATTGTAGCGCCGGCGACTGCAAACATCATAGGAAAAATGACATGCGGCATCGCGGACGATCTGGTCAGCACCACCATCCTCACCATGATGACAACGGTGCCGGTTCTCATGGCCCCGGCGATGAACAGCCGTATGTGGGATAATCCGTTCGTTAAAAATAATATTGCCGAGCTCCGTAAAGCAGGCGTGCACTTCGTCGGGCCGGAAGAGGGAAAGCTGGCGGATGGGCGCATCGGTATGGGAAGAATGGCTGAAGTCGAAGAGATTCTCAACGCTGCCAAAGAAGTGATTCGGAACTAATGACGGTTTAACCTTACCGGTAGACATTTGCTATCCGACAGCGGGAAACATCAGCAAGTCCGATAGGGGGTCAGATCATTCCCCTTCTTTTCCGTATCGTCCACTCAACCCCGAGAAAAAGGATTATTAGGAGAGGTATAAGGGGATTCAGTGTTAAAGGATAGTCTTTTTCCTGACGTTCTATGGCGGTCTGAGTTTTTATCCTTGAAAGAACGGAATCGGCGCCGGCTGCGGTAACTGCAAGACCTCCCGTTTTACGGGCAAGCTCTCCGAGAAGCTGCGGGTCCGGAGAAGAGTCGAGCATTTCGAGCGAATAATTTTCCACCCCGAACGAGCCTTTCTGTTCTGCATACCGTTTACCGTTCACATAGGCAGCGGCTGTAAAGGAATGGTTTCCCGGAGAAGTACTCCTTGCTATTCCTGTATATGTCCCAGGCTTTTTTTCCTCTAAAATCACTTTCTGCGATTGATCGTTGTCCACAGTCAGGCTGACTTCGGCGCCGGCAACCGGCATGAATACGGAATCGAATACCCTCCCCTCGAAGAGTATCTCCTGCCCGCTCAGATAGGATTTGGAATCGGTAGAGATAACTATCGGTGAAGATTCGGTTTCGGATGTAAGCCAGCGTACGCTGTTCTTTACCAGTGTATCATAGAAATCGCCCGATTTCCCTGCCCCTTCCATCATAAGCCGCCAGCGCCAGATTCCCGAAACCGGCATCACCAGCACTTTCCCACGGCCGTGAGAACCGGCAACGATCACAGGGAGAGGTGCGTTTACCCCATTCAAACCGCCGGTAACCGCCAGCGGATGACCCCCGGGATTCACTGTTACAGGCAGGATTGCGGAGAGAGGAGGCAATATATCCCAGAGACCCGCAGTATAAGGAGCGGAAGTGATGTAATGGATTCGCCCGGCTTCAGTGAGGACTGTTGAAAAAGGGGAGGAAAGTATGCCGGTCCCACGGTTTACAGCGACCGGCAGAATATTCCCAAGCGCGGCCGTTCCTGACGGAAGAGGATTCGTGCCAAGGAGGAAAAGACCTTTACCGGAAGAAATCCATGTGACGAGCTTTTGCGCACGGTCGGAAGTGAGGGCGCTACTCCCGCCGTCAACGAGGATAACCGCATCAAATCGAGAGATGTCTTCGGGATAAGCAGAGGAAGTGGATAAAGCTGTTCCGGAGCCGATAACCGTTTCTACCGAGAAAGTCTTTTCGGCCTCAAGAACTCGACGGATAAAAGCAAGGTCGGTGGAGGGATAAGGCGCTGTCAGGAGGACGGTAAAAGAGCTTTTGAGGACATGCACTCCGAAAGACCGGGTATTGTTTTCTTTTCTCTCCTCGAATCCCGGAGAGATGCGGACGGTAAAGAAATGATCTCCCGGTTCTTTGAGAGGAAGGTCGAGGGTAATGTGCCCGGAAACTGCCTCGCCGAGAACTAATTTCCCGCTCGCGACCGGACTGTTCCGCTCCAAGATTTCCACCGGTATGGCGGCGGGATTCTTAATTGTAGAAGCCACCGTGAT
>JBAYHX010000194.1:0-6593 GCA_041665965.1 Candidatus Latescibacterota bacterium | reverse complement strand
ATTCTTCTGGCCTTCTTCCGTTGTCAACTCACAATTATGCAGCAGCTTACGGCAGATAAACGTTCCATGTTTCCCGGCAAATCGGTCCATGAGTTCTCGTGTTTTCGTATAGGTCAGTTCTGTTGCAGTCCGACAGTCTTTTTCGCCTCTTCCATATCTGGCTCCTATTACCAGTATTCCCCCGGTCACAGCGCCGCAGACTTCCTCTTTCCGTCCCATTCCGGCTCCGAATCCACATGCAATTTTTAAAGCGGTATCCTTTTCGAATCCCAGATCATCGCTGAAAGAATAGAAAACTGACTGGGCGCAATTATACCCTTCCAGAAATTTTGCGCATGCTCTGTCACATTTTGTTTTCATTCGATTTCCTTGGAAGAAAAATCCGGTAAACCACGAAAAGCACGAACTACAAGAATATTTTTCTTTCGCGTGGTCAGCGGCACATTCCGCTCTTAGCAATTGTATGGAATATTTTGAGAAGCTGTGTGAAAAAATCAGGCGTTGTAATTTCCATGTTCATAAAAATTGCGTTTCCCCTTCTTCTTATGAGAGGACGCCGGGGGGTGAGCTTTTTAAAAACCTTCTCGATGAAAATTATGGGGGCTGATTCCGGTTATTGCGGTGAATGTGATGGTTTTTCAATAATTGGTATCGGTTAAAATCACATACATTTCCTCGGGAGTTTTCGCTTTGAGAAATCGTTCTTTGTTTCCCTGTTTGTTGAAAAAGGCCCCGATTTTGGCAAAAAGCTTGAGGAATTCTATATTCTGGTTGTCCGAAGAACCAACCATGATAACAATATGGACCGGCAACCCGTCGAGGGAATCGAACTCGACCCCCTTTTTCGACCTTCCGACCGCCATGACAAGATCGGAAATCGAGGGGATTTTTGCATGAGGGATGGCTATTCCCATTCCAATTCCTGTGGACATGGCTGTTTCGCGTACCCGGAGAGCTTTGAGGAAAGCTTCGGGATCGGACACCTCGGGAGCAGTTGATGCTGTCCTGGCCAGTTCCCGCAGAACCCCGTCTTTTGTCCTGGATTTCAAATCCCTGATACGGTCAACGGTAATAATGTCTGAAATTTTTTTCATCGCCATGCCCAAAAATTTTTTATCACGACCATCATAGAAATCAGATTTTTCACAAACGTATTTCTCTCACCCCATAATCCCCTTCTACTACCTCACCTATGTTTCACAAAAGCAAGGACTCCGGTACAAGCACTAGCGGGGAAGACCCCTCTTTTCCTCATAATAAATGGCTTGAGAAAAGGCCACAGGGTTTCCCTCCTCGTTAACTTGTTAGAGAGGGGGTCAGGGGGTGAGTTCAAGATAAAAGAGAGTAAGCCCCTTCTTGGAATTTCGCCCTTTAAAAACTTACATTATCTCCTCTGCCCGGCACAACGACATTGCCAAGTCCCAGTTCTTCCAGATGGCTCTTGTGTGCCAGGGCTGCATCCTCATTCCCATGAACGACACAGGTAAGGGAAGGTTTCTTCTGGAAACCGGAAGTCCATTCGATCAGCTCGTTCTTGTCCGCATGAGCGGAAAACTCGTTCATGATCACTACTTTGGCGCGAAGAGAGTAAAAATCGCCAAAAATCCGTATTCTTGGCTCACGGTCCACGATATGTTTGCCAAGTGTATTGTCCGCCATGAAACCTGCAATAAGGATAGTATTGTTCACGTTTTCGACATTGTTCTTCAGGTGGTGAAGGATACGGCCCACTTCGCACATGCCCGAAGAGGAAATGATGATACAGGGTACTTTTGAGGTATTGAGCTGTTTCGACTCCTCAACTGTCCGGATATAGGTCATTCGTCTGAATCCGAAAGGATCTTCTCCCTCATATAAATAGTTGAGCGTCTCGATGTCGAAACACTCCGGGTGCATACGAAAAATCTGGGTTACATTCACTGAAAGCGGGCTGTCCACATACACCGGCAGGTCAGGGATAGCTTTCTCATTGACAAGCTGGTGAATTGCATAGACCAGTTCCTGAGTCCTTCCGACACTGAATGCCGGAACGATGATCTTTCCGCCCCTGGAATAGGTATCGATAATTACATGTTTCAGTTTTTCATTGGTATTTATGACATTGTCGTGTACACGGTTCCCATAGGTGGATTCGGTGATAAGTACATCGGTCTCGGCTATATATTCAGGGTCACGGAGTATGGGAAGATTCTTTCTCCCGACATCTCCGGTGTATACAAGTTTTTTCTCTTTCCCGTTTTCTTTGATAAAAAGCTCTACCAGTGAAGAACCGAGAATATGCCCTGCGTCATGAAACACGACATCGACGCCATCCGCAACATTAATACGTTTCCCGTAATTCACCGAGTGGAAAAGCTCGACCGCATCCAGAGCGTCTTTCATCGTGTAAAGGGGCTGAAAAACTGCTCTTTCTCCGTTTCTTTTCATTTTGAGATTCATATATTCGGCTTCTTTTTCATGAATATGAGCCGAATCGGCAAGCATGGCCGTACAGAGGTCACGGGTGGCATGGGTGGAATATATTGTCCGGTCAAAACCGTTTTTTACCAGCGAGGGTATATTACCCGAATGGTCGATATGTGCATGGGAAAGGATGAGTGCATCGATTTCTTTTTGATTGAATGGCAGTTCGCTGTTCAATTTTCGCGATTCTTCACGGCGACCCTGGTAAAGTCCGCAGTCCAGGAGAATTTTCGAACCGTTGGCTTCCACAAGATGCATTGAGCCGGTGACTGTTTTGGCTGCTCCCCAGAATGTTATTTTCATTCACTTGCTCCAAAAAAATATAATTATTGAGAAAAGGCTTAAAAAAGTCACGGAAGAGAATAAAATCCTGATAATAACTCATGTTAAAACAGGGAACAAAGTGGTATTCCCTTTCAATGTAGAGTGTTTTTTTTGGAAAAACAACAAAAAATAAATAAAATATAAAAGAGACCAGATAAGTTCTATTGAAAATATAAAGATTTAACGGCAATACTGTTCACTTAAGGCTGGTTTCGACAGGCTCAACCAGCGGGCACTGAGCTTGTCGAAGTGCAGTTTGGGTTAAATGAACAGTATTGGATTTAACGGTTTATGAACATCGTGAAAAGGGACATTTCTTTCATGAATAATCAAATTATCTTACTGTAAAAAGATTTTGCCGGATACCTCAAAAATGGTATAATATGATACTATAAGGATCGTCCGGATTGCTGATTGGTTCCAGGCAGCCACCCATATTTCTGAGGAGGAGACTTCCGATGAAAACAATTTTTTTGGTATTTACCTCATTATTGCTTGCGGGATGCTCAATTATCGGGACGCATTCGATCCAGCAGGTATTCAGGGGAGTAGATGATTACACAGTCACCGCGAAAGGGTTGTCCAATGCCCTGTCCATAGATAAATATTTTCCGGAAAGAGCCTCCCTGCTTGTGGAATTCGGCGCCGATTCTTGTGCGGTAGCGGAGTATGCGCGGGGACATGAGTCCTATTCGGTGGAAGTTGTTTCTTTTTTCAGCGCAAAATCGGCTCTTGGATATTTCACCCTCTTTGACATGAAAGAATCCGATTCCGTTGACCTTGGGTATGCCGGAAGCAAAAATGACATATCCGTCCAGTTTGCCAAAGGAAATTATTATATCCGCATTCTTCCGCAGAAAGGAACGGAAATCAACGGCGCTCTGAATCTGGCAAAAAGATTGGCCAAACGCATACCGGGAGCTACGATCCGTCCTGACCTGTATGAAAACCTTCCGAAGGACAAGCTGGTTAAAGGTTCGGAATTCTATTTCAAAGGCATTCACGCTTTCCAGATGAGATTTCCCGAAGATCTTGCCGATATACTCAGCATCGGGGGCGCAATCGAAGGTGTTGCCGGAAAATATCTAACTGACACCGTCAACACAGTCAATGTTCTCAAGGTTCATTATACCGGGCGATCACAAACAGTCGAGGCTCTTCAGTCTTACCTGACCAGCCGTGAGGGTTCACGCATCATTCCTTCACGGCAGCAGATGAATTATTCCACAATAATCAATCCGGATGCTACGGAAACTTACATAGCGGAATACGGTGAATGGCTGCTTATGTTCCTTAACGCGCCAAAAGGCAGAAGCGCTCTTTCGATGTTCGAATACATGTTGAGAAGCATCCAGTGAATAGAGGTGTGAAAGGTTTACCATGATCGAAATAAACGAAAGAACTCAAATCTCAGAAAATGAACTTTCTTTCGCTTTCTCCCGGAGCGGAGGCCCGGGCGGTCAGAATGTGAACAAGGTCAATACACAGGCAACCCTGTATTTTGATGTCCGGAACAGCCCGGGCCTTACCGAAGACCAGAAAGATTTTATTTTCGCTGCCCTTGAGGGACGAATAAATAAAGAAGGCGTGCTGCGGGTAGTTTCACGCCGCAACCGCACCCAGGGGGAAAATCGCGATGCGGCGCTTGAGCGGTTTACCGAACTTTTACAGACTGCCCTCACAAAAAGAAAAACCCGAAAGAAAACAAAGGTGCCGTTCCAGACTCGGAAAAACCGTCTCGATGAGAAAAAGAAACGAAGTGAATTGAAACGCATACGGGGAAGAATTAACGAGGAGTAGGTTTTTACCGAGTGTATGCACTCATTGAAATCTTTGATTTATTCTCTCGAAAAGTCAATAAAGAAAGGAAAAATATTAGACATGATTTACAAGATTATATAGTCTCTTTTTGGTTCTATCATGTTAATCCCAATACTGTTCATTTAACCCAAACTGCACTTCGACAAGCTCAGTGCCCGCTGGTTGAGCCTGTCGAAACCAGCCTTAAGTGAACAGTATCGATGTTAATCCTGTCTGAAATTTCTTCTTTTCTTTGCGAACTTCACAAGAAAAGTTTATTACATGGATGTATGCCACTGCTGTAGAACAATGGAGGAAAAATGGATCACTGTGCCGGATGTATGAAGAAACTGATTTTTTTCGGTGTTTGCATGTGTCTTGGAATTTCGTCGTTAGCCTGGGCAGAGGGGAGTCTTATGGGCCGCAGGCAGGTTGTTCTCAAAGGGGAAGCAGCTCAGGTGAGTGTCGATATAGCCGGCGGGTCGATAGTGGATTTTCATCTTTCCGGGCAGAACGTCAACCCTCTTACCTGGAACTATCCGGAAAAGGGCGATCTCAAACCCCGCACCATGGGTCATTTCATCTGCTTCGACCGGTGGGGACAGCCCTCGCCGCAGGAACTTAAAAACGGTATGCCTTTCCACGGTGAAGCGGCGCAGGTCGAGTGGCAGGTTCTTTCCCAGCCCTCGAAAAAAGAGGGCGCACTTTCTGCGGAAATGCTCTGCCGTCTGCCGATCGGAGGGCTTGAACTGAAACGGGTTCTCTCTCTTTCGGATGAATTCCCGGTCCTGTTCGTACGGGAAGAGATCACCAATGTCGGGAAGCTCGGAAGGGTTTATAACATAGTCCAGCATTCCACCATTGCGCCCGATTTTCTGGACGAAAGCGTTCTTATCGATACAAACGCGTGGAAAGGTCTCATGCAGACCGGGATTATGCCCACTCCGGAAGAACCGTCAATCTACTGGCCGAAAATTGCTTATAAGGACAAACTTGTCGATCTCCGTCAGCTCACCGATTCCCTCGAACCCGGGGTCACCTCCTTCGTTTTCCCCGATGGAGCGGAATACGGCTGGGTGACTGCTTTCAATCCGGGAAAAGGGCTTCTCCTCGGATATATCTGGAAACTATCCGACTATCCCTGGCTCAACATCTGGCGTCATGTGGACAAAGGGAAACCGGTCGCGCGGGGTATGGAATTCGGAACAACCGGCCTTCACCAGCCGTTCGATGCCCTTGTCGTGAAAGGAAAGATTTTCGGGCAGCCCATCTACGAGTATATCGATGCCGGACAGACGATTGTAAAATCATACACGGCGTTTCTTACGAAAGTTCCCGCCGATTACAAGGGAGTCAGCGACGTGCAGATCAGCGGCGGACAAATTGTACTGAAAGAGCAGGGCGCGCAGGGAAGGGAATTCCGGATTAAGATGAAGTGATCTGTCTTCCTGCATGATAAAAGATGGTTTCATTTTCCATGTGTTGCACGGGAATAACCATATTAGATGCATTCTGATTTCTTTTGTGAAAACAGAATTCAGGCCTTTCGCCATCAATTTCTCACACCGTGGTGCACGTGGAAATTGAATCTTAATTATTCTTTCGGAGCAGAAAATGAATGTCGGACTTTGGGGATTTGGAAAAACAGGTAAAGCCGTTGCAACAGTTTTGTTGGAATCAAAAGTAACAACTCTCCAGTGGATCATACGAAAATCGAAAAATCTTGAACATAGGTCTGCTTCGGAGTTTCTTGGAATAAACTCCGACGAACCCGCCTTATTGTATTCTGTCGAAGAACTTAAGGTCGCAAAGTTATTCGACGAATTTCCGGTAGATGTTATCGTTGATTTTTCATCGGAAACAGGAATTGAATATTATGGAAAAGAAGCGGCAAAAAGAGGGATAACCATTATTAGCGCTGTATCAAAATATTCTGATGAGAAACTGGCATTTATTGACAGTTTATCCAAACAAACCAAAGTAATGCATTCCCCAAATATAACTTT
>JBAYHX010000193.1:0-6615 GCA_041665965.1 Candidatus Latescibacterota bacterium | reverse complement strand
TTCCCGGTGGCGGGCGGAACCTCGGGCCACCTTATCGGAGCTGCGCTCGCGACTGCAATTTTCGGGTTGTGGCCCTCGATAGTTATCATGGCTGCGGTTCTCCTTGTTCAGGGGCTGCTTTTCCAGGACGGAGGGCTTGATGCCCTGGGTACGAATATTTTCAATATGGGCATTTTCGGCTGTTGCATCTCCAGCCTTGTCATCACTGTCGGAAGGAAACTCGGTGAGCGGGCGTTCTACCCTCTGGTGATTCTGGCCGCATGGCTTTCGGTGATTGGCGCGGCGTCTTTGTGTGCTGTCGAGCTTGCCATTTCGAAAACCAGCCCGCTTGAAATCGTTCTGCCGGCGATGGCGGTTATTCATGCGGTCATTGGAGCTTTCGAGGGCATTATCACCCTTGTTGCCCTCCGTTTCATTTTTGCGGTCAATCCGGCGTTGAAACAATTGCATACAGGGGTGGTGCAATGAAAAAGTTCGTGGTGATCATGCTGGCGCTTTCTCTTGTAACAGCGGGCGGATTGTCCTGGTTTGCCTCAGCTCACCCGGACGGCCTCGAAAAGGTTGCGCAGAAACTCGGATTTGCCGAAAAAGCCGGGGAACCTTCATACACCTTGCTTCCCGACTACACGATTCCCGGCCATACCGGTTTTCTCTATAACGGACTGGCAGGGATTATAGGAGTTGCGGTCACATTCGGAGTTGTTGTGCTGGCGGGCAGGATCATAGGTCGCAGAAAGAAACGTGCGGTTTCTCCGGGGAAGGAAACCCCCTAATGCACCATACCCATATCGACCGTTATGCCGGTCTTGAAAGCCCCATACACGCTCTGGATTCCCGTGCAAAGCTGGTTGCTGTCCTGGCGTTCGTTATTCTGGTGGTGCTCACCCCGAACGGCTGGTTTCTCACGTTCGGGCTGTATGCGCTGCTTGTCGGCGCGGCGATGGCGGTTTCAAAGGTTCCCTGCGGCTATATTCTCAAACGCTCTCTGACCATACTGCCGTTCGCGCTGGCGGTTTCGATATTCATCCCGTTCATCACCCCGGGCAATGCGCTCTGGACATTCCATTTCGGGCTGTTTTCAGCGCAGCTGACCGACACGGGGCTGGTGAAATTCTTCTCGCTCTCGCTCAAAGCCCTTCTTTCGTTTTTCGCAACAATCACCCTTGTGGCAACCACTCCTTTCGGGGATCTCATGAAAGCAGCCGGAGCGCTGGGCATGCCCTCCAGGATGGTGGTCGTGCTCTCGTTCATGTACCGGTATCTGTTCATCATCATCGACGAAGCCTCGCACATGATACTCGCCCGTGATCTCAGGGGCGCCGGGAAGAAATCAATCCTCCTCGCCTCGGGAGGAATAGTCGGGGCGCTCCTTGTTCGTAGTTTCGAGCACGCCGAGAAACTCTATTACGCCATGCTTCTCCGCGGGTACACCGGGAAACCGGTCACCCTGCATTCTTCACACCTGCACCTCCGCGATATCGTTATAACCGTTGTTTTTTTTACCTGTAGTCTTGCAGGTCTTATTCTGGGGAAATTTCTCTATGCCTGAATCTTGCATTGCCTTTAACGATTTCTCCTATACCTACGAGGATGGCGCATGCGCTCTCAGCGGAGTTACTTTTTCGATCTCGCGGGGCGAGTCGGTCGGGTTAATCGGTCATAACGGTTCCGGTAAATCCACCCTTCTCATGCACACTGTCGGCATTCTCGAACCGGATTCACGGGTGATTGTCTCCGGGCTTCCGGTGACCCGTGAAAACCTGAAAACCATCCGCCGCAGGGTGGGATATGTCTTCCAGAACCCTCGCGACCAGCTTTTCATGTCCACTGTCGCCGAGGATGTAGCTTTCGGCCCGCTCAACATGGGAATGCCCCCGGCTGAGGCTCTCCGTGCCGCCGAAAAAGCCCTCTCTCTTGTCGGTCTCGATGGATTCGGCGAACGCACTCCCTACCATCTTTCCGGCGGTGAAATGCGACGCGCCTCGATTGCAACAGTTCTCTCCACATCCCCCTTTATCGTGGTCATGGACGAGCCTTCCTCCGGCCTCGATCCTCGCGCCAAACGTGAACTGGCTCTGCTCATCCGCTCCCTCACCTGCACCCGTCTTATCTCCTCCCATGACCTTGATTTCATCCGCGACTGCACTGACCGTATCATCCTTCTCAATCACGGCCGGATTGTCGCCGACGGTCCCGCCGGGGAAATACTCGGCGACAGGGCACTGCTGGAAGAAAACGGACTATAGAGATACCCAAACTCCTTGCTCTCCTGCCGCTTTTACCGTACATTAGAAATTTGGTATTGTGAATAAATTTTACACATGCTTGCCATTGAAGTGATAGTACATTTTAGAGAAACTATATTGGTTTTTTCAAAGAAATGAACCACAAAGCACACGAAAGTCACGAAAGAAACAATTTATTCATGGGGAACGAGAAAAAATTTCGTGTATTTCGTGCTTTTCGTGGTTTGATTCAGTAGAACACTTTGAATAAACAGTATCTGTTCTTGGAAGACTATGCAGCCGAAAGTATCGATTATCATAGCGGTCGGCATTCCCGGAAAGTATGTGGAGGAGTGTGTCGCCCACTGTCTGGCTCTGGACTACCCCGATTACGAGATCATCGTGCTTCCCGATAGGGAGTGGACTCCCCCGGACGAACGGGTGCGCGTCATCCCGACCGGGAAAGTACGCCCTGCGGAAAAACGCGACCTCGGGGTGGAGAACGCCGACGGAGAGATCGTTGCCATCATCGACGATGACGCGTATCCCGAGCCGGACTGGCTCGCGAAAGCGGTCTGTCATTTCGAGGCAGATGGGCGTGTTGCCGCTGTGGGCGGCCCCGGCATGACTCCGCCGGGAGACAATCTGAAACAGCACATTTCCGGCTGGATTTACGAATCGCCGCTGGTGAGCGGAGGTTTCACCTACCGCTACCGTCCGGAAGGGATGCGTGATGTGGACGACTATCCCACTTCGAGCCTCATCATCCGAAAAAGCGATTTTCTCGCGGCGGGCGGATTCGACACGGGATACTGGCCGGGCGAGGATACTATCCTCTGCCTGAAACTGACCCATGAACTGGGGAAACGGATCGTGTACGATCCGGAGGTAAAGGTATACCATCACCGGAGAGAGATTTACGCTCCCCACCTCCGTCAGATACGGAGCTATGCCCTTCACCGGGGATTCTTTGCGAGGAAGTTCCCCGAGACCTCGCTCAAGGCGAGCTATTTTGTCCCGAGCGCGTTCACCCTGTTCTGTTTCCTGGGCTGGGTCAGCGCCTGGACGGAGCTTTTTCCGGTCTGGGCCGGAGTGATGTTTCTCTATCTCGTCCTGGCCGCGGCATTTTCTCTCAAAGGGAAAAGCCTGCGGGGAATTTCCCGGATTCTTGCCGGGACGTTTCTTACCCATGTCACCTATGGAATCTGGTTTATTGCGGGGCTGTTTGCGAGGGAACTGAAGGATTAAAAAAAGAAATATTTATTCTCTCGCAGAGTCCGCAGAGTCGATAAAGAAAGGAAATACTATCAGCAAGCGAAGCGCATCTTTTTGTAGGCGAAGCGCATCTTTCGGACATGATTTACATGATTTACATGATTATATGTTTCCCTTTTTAATCCTATCCTGTTAATCATGTTAATCCTGTTCGAAGTTTTTTCTTATTCTTGGCGAACTTGCAGAAAGATGCGCTCCGCTTTGCGAGGAAGAGTATTTTAAAGGGTTCAAATCCATACTCCATACGAGATACCGATCATGAAACTATTCATCTCATATCCGCCGCTTTTTGGCCGCGGGACTCCCATGCTGGGGCAGAACCGCCAGTTTCAGTGGTTCCACAATCCTTCATTCATCTATCCGATGGCAACGGCTTCGGCAGCCACGCTCCTCGCATCGAAAGGCCATGAGGTAACCTGGGATGACGGTATCGCCTTACGGTGGTCACCTGAACAATGGTGGGCGCGTCTCCTTTCCGCAAAGCCAGACCTGGTTGCCATGGAGACCAAAACCCCGGTGGTGAAACAGCACTGGAAAATCGCCGCCCGTATAAAAGAGGCGCTTCCCGATACTGCGGTCGTTCTCATGGGAGATCATGTCACCGCGCTCCCGGAAGAAACCATGCGAAACTGTCCCTGCGATTTTGCGGTCACCGGGGGGGATTACGATTTCCTGCTCGCGAATGTTGCCGATCACATAACAAACGGAGCGGCTCTCGAACCCGGCATCTGGTACCGTGAAAACGGAGAAATCCTCAATACCGGATGCTTCCGCCTTGACCACGACCTGAACGAGCTGCCTTTCATCGACCGTGAGCTGACCTGCTGGAAGCTCTATGGAGAACCGCTCTACAAGAAGGAGCCATTTACTTACACGATGGTGGGCAGGGATTGTCCCTGGGCGAAATGTACGTTCTGCTCATGGACGACGCTGTTCCCAACCTTCCGCACCCGGTCGCCGGAAAAGCTTCTGGATGAGATTGGAATGCTCATCAAAAAATACGGGGTACGGGAAATCTTCGACGATACCGGGACATTCCCTTCCGGGAAATGGCTGGAGCGGTTCTGCAAGGGCATGATTCAGCGCGGGTATAACCGGAAGATCAGCATTTCCTGTAATTTCCGTTTCGATTATCTCACCCGCGAGCGGGCTGCGCTCATGAAGGAAGCCGGATTCCGCCTGATGAAACTGGGGCTGGAATCTGCAAATCAGGCCACCCTCGACCGTCTTAAAAAAGGCACGCTGGTCGAGGAAATCGAGGAAGGATGCCGTATCGCAAAAGAGGCGGGGCTGGAAGTTCATCTTACCATCATGGTCGGGTATCCCTGGGAGACGAGAGCGGATGCGGAACGGACTCTCGGCCTTGCGCGGAAACTCATGCGGAACGGGCTTGCCGACATGCTGCAATCCACGGTGACCGTTCCCTATCCGGGCACCCCCCTCTACCGTGAGGCTGTCGAGAACGGCTGGCTGCGTTTCAGCCCCGATGACTACGAGCGGCTGGATATGTCGGAGCCGGTGTTCATCACTCCGGATATGACACCCGGGGAGGTAACCGAAATCTGCAATTCCATCTACCGTTCGTTTCTTTCGCCGCGCTATGTCCTGCGCTACCTCCTGAGCATCCGCACCATGTCGGATGTAAAATTCATCGTGAAAGGGGCGAAAGCGGTTATCGGGCATCTTTTGGATTTCAGATCGAAAAAAGTGTAACGGGTAAGTCGCCGATATAAACAGGAGATAACTTTTAAAAAGCATCTCGTAAAGCAGGGAGAGAATTCTGAACCATGATTTATTGGATTACAGGATTATCATGATGAATTCTCTGTAAAATCATGGCAATCTAAAAATCACGCGAATCAATATTCAGACTTTTCTCCCTGTTCCTGCTCTTGTCCCTCATTAATGATTTTGTGCGAGATTAAAATCAAAATCCCCGGCTATTTATAAATCTTAACCCCTACCTTTGCAGCGGTTTCTTCGATGAATTGTTTCGCCTGCGGGTACTGTTCCTCAGGGAGAAATTCAAGCATGAGCACTCTTGGTTTTTTCATACGGCTGAGCTGCACCAGGTAGGTTTCATAATCCATAGTTCCCGTTCCGGGGATCATCCATTTGATAACAGGAAGCATCTCGGGCGACAAAATCACATCCTTGGCATGGGCGTACATGATATCTTCACCCAAAAGTGCAAAACATTCCTCTATCAGTTCGGTGGATCGATAGTACACGGACGGGTTCATCATATTTGTCGGGTCGAGGGTAACTTTTACCCGTGGGTCTCCCACATCCTGACGGAACTGTACATGCGCCCGGGGATTGTTGATATTGCAGAAATTTACAGCCTCGATTCCAAGGTTCACTTTGCTGCCTGCGGTATCTTTCAGAATCTGACGGATGGATTTCACCGAAGTTTCCCAGGTTTCCTTCGTCCAGTTGTCACGGTGCGGTTTTACCGGGCTCGGATCGCAGCTTCCGGTGTGGGATACAACGAAAGACAGCCCGAGACGGTCGGCGGTTTCCACCATCTGGGCAACCCTTTTAAGGTTCTTTTTACGTTCTTCGTGATCGGGATGAATATTGTTCAAAGCGAGGTGAAGGGTATAAAAAAGGACATCGTGCTGTTTGAGCGCGGCCTGAAGCTCGCGGATATCGGAATCTGCGGCCTCATTCCATTCGTCCGATGCTTCTGCCGCGGTATACCCCTTTTTCCGGATTTTTTCGACCTTTTCTCCTATGCTTTTTCCTTTTTCATAATGAAGGCCGTAAACGCCGCAGCAGAGACGGATATGCGAACCGCCCGGCTTGAGGTCGCGTTTCCGATTTGGGTCGGGGCTCCAGGGAGTGAGGAAATCCTCTCCCCAGGTTTTCTTCAACGACCATGCTTCCGCCGTTTTTACTCCCGGACATAAAAGCATTCCCGATCCGGCAGCTGTAATCGCAAGCGCTTTTCTTCTGGTAATACGGTTTTTCATGATTCCTGCTCCTTACGATTGAATGATGAGCCTTTTGCAAAAGTCTTTTTTTGAAGGCAGCCCCTTTTCTGTCCTCCGGACATCCTTCCCCCGGAGGGGGCAGGAACACACTGTGGAGCAACAACTTCCCTTGCCCCCTT
>JBAYHX010000192.1:0-6632 GCA_041665965.1 Candidatus Latescibacterota bacterium | reverse complement strand
GGATTCCACGAATGACGGGGACAGGTGACGGACATGCATGGTTACCCCGTCTTTGGTAATGGAGGAGGCTTTTGTTCCCGCGGTGATGTCCGCCAGACGTTCGGTCTGGTAGAGAAGGGTTACATCCACATTTTTCTCCCCCGGAACGACAGTGTCGAGCATGAGCAGGGTGCGCGGTTTGAGATAGAGGACATTGCGCCTGAGGCTTCTCACTTTGCCCCAGTAAAGGCGTCCGATATCGCCGGAGGTGAACGCCGCGCCCTTGCCGTCCAGGAACTGCCAGACATAAGCGTAATCGTTGAATCCGTCCGTATGCCAGAGAAGGTCGCCGACACGCTGGCTCTGGCGGTTGTTGTCGATGAGAATGGTGGAGTGCCCCACCGGCTGAGTGTACCAGGGCTGATAGAGGGGATCGTCATAGTAAGTGGAGCCGTGACGCTCGGTGATGAAATCGACCCCGCGGTCGGCAAGCCAGAACGTGCCCTGATCGATGTGCTGGTGGTTGATGAACGGCCCGGTGCGCAGAACGAAAACGAAATCGTCCTTTTCCCAGCCGCTCTTGAAAACGGTGGTGCCCACATCCTTGAACAGTTTCACCGGTTTTTCGGCATACGGGTCTTTTTTCGGGACATCGACGGTCTCGTAAAGGACATCATTGAACGATTCGCCGGTTTTCATGTAGTTATAAAGGTAGCCGAGGAGCGGGTCCTTGTATTTGGGAAGGAGCCAGGCGAAATTGGCCAAAGGAGTGATGCCGCCGGAATCGCCGAAATAGAAATACTCCTTGTTTTTCAGTATCCCCGCCCAGGCAAGCCCCTTGTATCCGCCGTTGAGCCGGGACGATATGTCGACTTTGAACACGTTTTCCAGCGCGGGAAGGCTTTTCGACCAGGAGAGCATGGAAAAATTGAAATAGCCGAATCCTTCGCCGTATTCGCCGTCACGGTCGAACACTTTCTGGATGAGATCGTGGTCTTTGAGCAGCGCCCCGGTGAAATAGGGTTCGAGCGGAACCGTATCGGGGCTGTCGCCGTACATCGCGGCCTGGCACATGAGAGAGCCGCCGGTGATGTGCGCCACCCAGTTGGAGGTATTCGTGGTAACCAGATCGTCCACCACATACCCCTTATGGCAGCCGAGGACGATGTTTTTCATCATGCCGTCACGGACGGCCCTGCGCTCGTTGTCATTCATCAGGTCGTAGGTGAGATCATAGCCGAGCGCCATTTCCATGCCGAACTCGCCGACCGGATAATAGATGCCGTGCCCGCGTTTGATCATCCAGGGATGAAGGAGATAAGGGAATTCGCTGACTTTTACCAGAAGGTCCTTGCAGTATGTTCCCGCTTCCTTGTCCCCGCTGAACGCATAGGCGAGAGCATTATTGTGAATAGCCTGTCCCCATGCGCCGATACGGGTTCCTGACCAGGCGGTGAGTGTCGGAAGCCAGTTTTCATCCGGGAACTGATCGATATCCCAGACTATCGCATCGACCGGGTTTTTCGACCGGGACGATTTAGCGGAGGAAATGATTCCGTCATAGATCGATTTAAAGCGCTCGCTCTTGAGACGGGTGTCCACCCACTTTTTCTTCTCGCTGTCGAACCAGAGACGGGGATGGTTTCCCCCCAGTGCGGCGGGAGCGATATACAGGGTGAACTGGGTGTCGGAAAGCTTCTCGGTTCCTCGCCATGCGGTGAGTGTCGCGAGGTACATTCCCTCCGGCCAGACGAGTTTCAGGTCACGGAGCGACCAAACATCGCCGTTTTTATTAAGCGGAGATGTGAGAATTGTTTTGGAGGTATCGGTGAACGAGACGACATCCAGGGTAACTTTCTCGGCGGAAAGAGGCCATGTTCCCGAGAGGGTGAACGATTCGCCTTTTTTATAGTGTTTCTGAGGGATAAATGGCTTCCATTCGGAAAGCTTGTACATCTGCGGTTCGGCAAATTGAAAAGCTACAGCCTGCGCTCCTTTAACCGTGACATCGTCGATCCCCAGGTAAATGGGCATGGCAGGATCGCCTTTCGGGAATTTGGCGAGAACAGCCAGGGCGTTGACTTTGATCTGCCCTTTCCCGGCAACCTGCGGATTCTCACGGATAAAGTCATTATAGGTAACAGTAATCCATTCCCACCGGTTGCGGGGCGGATTTGCGATGGTCACATCGAGCTTTCCCTCAGGCCCCGCTGCGATACGGATTTTGAAATATTCCGCGGTAAGCTGGGTTTTCAGAAAATAACGCAGGGCAATGGAAGAACCGGGGATCAGGTACGCATCCAATTCTTTCTGCATCCCGGCATAGTTATCGACATTGGTGTATGGGGTCACAACCTGGACAATCGAGATATTAGGATCGCCGGGGACAATAGTATTTGCCCTGAAATTAGGATCGTATGCGGTATCCTGCCATTCTGGATAGGTTGACCAGGCACATTCCGAGCGTTTTTCGAAATCCTGGGAATAGGAGAATGGTTCCAGCGCCGCTTCGGCGTATAACAGCGGCTGAAAAGCTATGAATGCCATGATGATAAACAGAAAAATAACAGATTTTTTCACGTTTCTTTCCTCCCCAATAAGGTCTTCAAACGATAAACTTTATTAATATCCCCTTCAATACCCGATCCAAAAAAAGCGAAAGTAAATAAAATCAGAAAAAAATGCAGTTTTTTATTGTTGAACGCCCTATCGCATTTTTACAATAGTATATGTATATAATGACGGTCATCTTCAGAATCAAATGTTTTTTATAAAAAAATGACGTCAGAAAATAGTACCCGTAAGGTTGGAATGCAACTCAGTCTTGCTTTACAAGATTCAGAGAGTTATTATATAGCCCGTATGGAAGGTTTCATTATCTCAGGCGATAGTGGTTGACAGGGGAACAGCTATGAAGTGCGCCCTTTTTTTCATAACAGTTATTTTTACGATGATCAGTATTGTTCCCTCTTCGAACGCATTATTTGATTCGAAGAACAAGAAAGTTCCGGTACAGTACCGTCTCCGTCAGATACTTATGGAGCCTACTGTTTCCCCTGAATCGGAAAATAAAGTGTTGAAGAAGGTTTACGAATGCCTTAGAAAAGCCAGAGCAGGAGAAGATTTTACTATCCTTGCCCGAAAATACTCCCAGGAACCGGGCGCGCAAAGATCCGGAGGCGATCTTGGTTATTTTTCCCGCGGACAGATGGTGAAAGCTTTTTCGAATGCGGTTTTTTCGATGAAACCCGGAGAAATCCGCGGCCCGGTAAAAACCGAATTCGGATTCCATATCATCAAACTCCTTGAAATCCACGGCCAGAAACGTCACGCCCAGCATATACTATTTGCACTCACCCCCGATCACAACGACAGCAGCACTGTTTTGGAAACACTTACAACCATTCATGAATTGATCGAGGATGGAACGAGTTTCGATGAAATTTTCGATCGTTTCAATACCTATGACGACCTCCGCGCAACCAGCGGTTATATGGTCTGGCAGAAACCGGAGGAGATGCTTCCCGAGTTTGCCCTGGCTGTCCGCGACCTGAAAGCGGGAGAGATTTCCGCCCCCTTTATTTCCATTCTCGGATTTCATCTTGTCATGGTTGACAGTATCAATTATGATTACAAACATATTCTTCATGGTTTCCCGGCCGCCATAGAAAAAAAGATGAAGGAAATAAAAACGAAATAATACTCATAGAATAGCAATCAACTGAATAGCAATAGGATATCATTAAATAAAAATACGGACTGTACCCCCCTCCGCGCATGCGATAAGAGAATGAGGAATAGTCCTTTTTTATTGGTTTTTCGTTGATGCGGTCAATTTATAATTTTGTGACGTCTTGCGATTTTTGTTTCTTCAACAACAGGTTTCATTGACAATGACCCGAGGCGGAACGGTATAACGGTAAAGGCGAAGAGCGTCACGGCGAAAAATTGACGGCCGCCGTTATTGAAAAAATGGCTGAGGTACAAAAGGACTTTTCGTGAGAAGGTATCGACCATGGGTATACCGTGCAGTTTTTGAAGGCAGTCGAGCTCGATTGAGCTGATGATGGTGACCGGAATATCGATGCAAACGAACAGAACGAGAATCGGCAGGGTTATCAGGAATGCCTTTATTCTCTTCGAGAGGGGAAACGAAGGCCATGCGAAAAGGAGGGAGTAATAGATAATCAGGGTAACGAACTGGAAGCTCGAGTGAATGGAAGAGTTCAGAAAGTCCTCCAGAGGAATAGTAATACCTTTGATGTATCGTTTTATCTTGATGCTGTACGTGATCGATTGGCCGGTGTTTTCAATAGAGATCAGCTCGTTTCCCGGATAAGCCCGCATGATGATCTGTGTGTACACGGGCATGAGCCACCCGGTGATACGCGGATTGGAATAGTAGAACAGGGCAGACAAGGCGGTATAGAAAACAATGAACCCCACAACGGCGCGTAAAAACACCAGGGTTCTTTTTTTAAAAGGCAGTTTCATCGTTTATTCATGACGGTATCGGCGCCTGGAATCATACGGCGCCGGACGTTTCCCTTTTGGAAAAGACGTTGATCCACACGACGAAAAACAGTACGGCAAAAAAGATGATGAATGTTTGCCCGACATAGACGTGCATTATATCAAACAGCTTTGGTATTTTCCTGAGCGTGTAAAAGAGAATGACAAGACGGAAGATGTTCAGGAAGAAAAGCAGCGTTGTCCCTGCCAGGATGCCATACAGTTTCCATTTCCTTTTCATGGAATACGCCATGAGCGCAGCAATAAGCATGAATATGCCTTCTGTGCCCTCGCATCCCCAAGCAACACTCATGATGGTGTTTCCGTGGGATTTTATGGAAGTGCCCTGGGCGTATGTTTGCTCTTTCGGCGTTATCAGGTTAATTACGGCAGAGCTGATGTGGGTGTTTACATTCTGCAGTGTCGAAGGCACTTTCAGCGGACGGCTGAAATAGTAAAGTGATTGCGCCGCGATAAAAATGGAAATAAAGATAATGAAAAAGGTGCATTCTTTTCTGTTGCGGTGTAAAAAACGTTTTATATTGTGGGGTACCAGTTTCATGGCATTCCTGGAATAGGTAAAAATCGGGTAAAGGATTCTCCGGGATTATAGATAACTAATATATATCGAAAAAAGTAAACGCTACCATATTTTTGTGAGAAACTGTTCATGGAATCCATTAATACGTTTCTGGTCAATTTTTCAAACTTCCTCTGGGGATTTCCCCTCATCGTTCCTCTCATCGGCACAGGTCTCTATCTCACCATTCGGCTCGGTTTTGTCCAGTTCATCCACCTCCCCCGTGCGCTGAAAATGATTTTTCTGCCGCCCAGGGACGAGAAAGGCCACGGTGAAATCAGCCATTTCCAGGCGCTTATGACCGCGCTCGCCGCCACTGTCGGCACAGGCAACATCGCCGGAGTGGCCACCGCGATCGCCATGGGCGGCCCCGGCGCTATGTTCTGGATGTGGATCACAGGGCTTCTTGGTATGGCATCCAAATATTCGGAAGCGCTGCTAGCCGTTCATTACCGTGATGTACACGCCGACGGCACCGTAGCGGGCGGGCCTATGTACTACATAGCGAAGGGGGTAAAGAGCAAAAAGCTCGCAATTGCATTCGCGGTGTTCACTGCCATCGCCGCTTTCGGGATCGGGAACATGGTCCAGTCCAATTCGACCGCCGAGGCGATCAACGGGGCTTTCGGAGTGCCCAACTGGATCACCGGGTTATGTATTACCGTTTTTGCCGCGATGGTGCTCATCGGCGGGATCAAGTCTATCGGAAGAATTACCCAGATATTCGTTCCGGTCATGATCATTTTATTCATGTCTGCGGGAATGATTGCTGTTTTCATGAACCTCTCCCTTCTGCCGTTCGCGGTGAAAACGATATTCGTCCACGCTTTCACCGGGGAAGCGGTCTGGGGCGGAGTAGCCGGTCACGGCGTCCGTGAGGCCATGCGGTATGGTCTTGCTCGCGGTCTCTTTTCCAACGAAAGCGGCCTTGGTTCCGCGCCCATCGCCGCCGCCGCCGCCCGCACCGATCATCCGGTCACCCAGGCGCTTATCTCGATGACCCAGACATTCATCGACACCCTTGTAGTCTGCTCCATGACCGGCATTATTATCGTCATGGCCGATGTGGCGGACGGTTCCATGACCGGCGCCAAACTCTCAGCCGCCTCGTTCAACCAACTTTTCGGCTCGAATATCGGGGGTATCATTTCCGCGGTCTCTCTCGCCCTGTTCGCCTATTCGACTGTGCTCGGCTGGTGCTATTACGGCGAAAAAGCTATCGAGTACCTCTTCGGAAGCGGCCATATGGTAACCTACCGCACCGTGTATGTCGCATTCATATTCGTCGGATCGATAGTCAAACTCGAATCGGTATGGTGTTTCGCCGACATCATGAACGGATTCATGGCGCTCCCGAACCTTTTTGCCCTGGTGTTTCTCGCGGGTACTATCAAGGCGCTCCAGAAGGATTATTTTGAGAATTTTTTAAAGAGGTAGGGAAGGGAAATTTTTAACCCGATCTATTCATAAACTCAAGGTAAAAATCCCCCCGCCGTTTTACGGCGACCCCCTTGCTAAGGGGGTTGAACAAAGAAAAAAAAAGACAGCCTTGTACATAATT
>JBAYHX010000191.1:0-6655 GCA_041665965.1 Candidatus Latescibacterota bacterium | reverse complement strand
AGTGATGTGGACCTTTATGGAAAAAGCAAGCCCAAGCTTGTGGCAAACCATGAAAATACCTCGAATCTTTCCGGATACACAGCAGGCTCTGAATATGGCAATGATATCATGACCGTTTCGGGGTCTTTTGGAGCAGGAGGAGTTTGTGTTTTTGATAATTCTTCTCTGCCCGGCAATGTTTCCCGCGCCCGATACAGTCCTTTCAGGGGCAAAGGGCAACTGTATGATACCCGTTATGCATATGACGTTGTTGTGAATGGTCCCCTGAGAAGCATCATAAAAGTGCACGTGATGAACTGGCAGTCCGGATACGGGATTTACGAGTACGAGCAATACTATACCGCTTACACGAGACAAAGCTATTCAACCTGCACGGTCAATTTTCCGACTTTTATTCCGGAAAATCCCGATGCGGTTTTTGGGTGCGCCATCAGGAAGATCATGAACGAATACAAAACCTATCAACAGAGGGGAACTATTATATCGTTTGCAAAGAATGTGGACATTTTCGATCCTGATGTCAGGCAGAAATATATGACAAAAATTATCGTTGATTTCGAGGCCATTGCGCTCGTTGTGAAAGACAAGTATAACCCGCGGTATCAATTTGTGGAAGATACCACGGGGACGCATGCCTTCCGAATCCCGGCAAATAAAGACCTTTCATTCGAATATTTCATCGCAGCCGGCTGGAGCGAAGGAAGTGTTAATAAAACCGCCGATGAATTTCAGGAGTATGTGCTGAAATCAGCCAGGGAATTCAACAATCCCATCGAAGTGAAAGAGGTAAAACTGGAGAAAAAATAAGAATGGTCTGTAAAAAAGGGACAGGTGAAAAATCCCGCCCCCCTTCTCATAAAATCCCGAAACAGTTATTTCAGCCTCTCGATAAGAGAGAGCGAGGATATGATGCAAACCTCTTCCGCCTCCGGGCTGAATGGGGATCCCAATACCTCGTAATTATCCTCAAGAAATTCTTCAGCTGTGGGCAGGTATCCAACATCCGGTTCATTTGCCAAACCAATGACGAATGTTTTATGAAATGGCGACTGCTGTTTTACCTTCAAACCGATTTCTGAAAAAACCTCGCATGGAAACGAAATAAAAGCGGTATCTCCGATACGGATAGCCTGCTGTTCAAGTTTCAGGGTTTTTGGATTATTCTTTTGTGCGGCCATTTTTGCATTGTCAACCCGCATTCCGGCAAGAAATACCTCAACCCTGGCATCATCGATTACTCGTTTCCCCACAGAATCTTTTATATTTTCCAGATCAGATAGTGTCTTAATGGCGTTTTTCAAAGCTAATTCCGATTGTTCGACGGTGAGTTTAAAGCTTTGTTTCAGAGGGTAATCGAACATACTCGATATTGATTTGATGACACCGTCCCCTGATGTTTTAATTTTGGGAAGCGCCTTGAGCACGGCTTCGGACATTTGATTTCCTTTGACCTCAGCATACCACCAGTTTCTTATCGGCATTTCCGCTCCAACTGCTGATAATTCTGCGGTATACCCAACTTTGATATCTCCCTGAGCAGATTGATAATACGCTACCCAGACATCCTTGCCGAGAGATTTTTTTATTTCCTGAATTGCAAAAAACGGCCAATCCTCAGTAAACAACAGGTTATGTAAATCAAGAGTCGAGGGATGACATCCGTAATTGAATGCAACACCTAGTAATTTACCTTTCGCATTTTCAATTTTGATCAATCCGACCATAGGATCCGGATGCAAACCGCCATAGAGGAGTCTTCGATTGGCCCTTCCAAGCTCCATTACCACTGTGGAATCGATTCCTATCCTTCCCGGTGATCTATTTTCCCAGGCCATAACAGCGCTTTTAATTGAGTTATCCACCACCAGTTTTTTATACTTTTCGCTCGTATCCTTACCTAAATCGGGACCGGAGTGGGTGTGGGTCGCGCTTATCATGATATTTTCTTTCGGGATTCCGGTAGTTTTGTTAATTCCATATCTGATTTTTTCTATATAATCTTTCCCGATTTCAACCAACGAAATGGTCATCATTATAACCGTTGTACCATCCGAACCTTGGACCAAAAGGCTCCTTACATGGAGATCGTCATGTATCCCCTTGGACACATCAGTTCTCAAATATCCGGACATCGGCGTCCCAATTGGCGGATTAATAACTGTTTCACCAACTCCGACTTTTATGTTTGAAGGAGAATCACAGGCCGATGTCAGGAAAGCGAATACGAAAGCCATACCAATGAAGATCGCAAAGAGTGAGTTCCACCTGTTCCGAAAAATGTGTTCCATGCGTTTCCTCCATGAAAATGGATCAAAATAACCAGAAATAATACCAGGAGAGGTAATGTTCAAGGAGTATCAGGATTTGTTTGCGAAACAGCATTACAAGAAAACACCCTGCTGCGATAAAAGGTGCAAATGGAATTTCGTCTTTCCCTTCTTTTTTTCCGGAAATCAGTTGAATTGTTCCCCATATACCACCAATTGTTATGGCTAAAACCATAGCACATCCATTAAAGAGAGGTCCCAGAAAAAAACCGGTGACAGTTATCAGTTTATAATCACCCACCCCCATGCTTTCTTTCTTGTACAATATTTTTCCAATAAGCGACATGATGAAAAGAATTGCCAGTCCAACAAGGGCGCCTTCAAAAGATCTCAACAAACCATGCCAACCGAAACGCAGAGAAAATGCGAGACCGATAAAAGCGCCAGGGAAAGTCAATCGATCAGGAATAATCATGTATTGAAGGTCTGTTATCAGGGCAACCAGGAGAATACAAACAAGTACAGCTTCCGAAACAAAATTTACTGATACCCCGTAGAGGGAGAACAGCGCGGCAAAAAAGAAGGCGGTTATAAACTCTATCACAGGATACTGAATTGAGATGTGAGTATGACATGTCCTGCAGCGTCCCCGAAGTAACAAATAGCCAAGAATGGGGATATTGTCGCGATACTGTATGGGGGTAAGACAATGAGGGCAGTGAGAAGCCGGGAATACTATGGATTCTCCCCGTGGCAGCCGATACATCAGCACATTAAGAAATGAGCCAATCGAAAGACCGGCCAGAATAACCACAATATAACCAAATAATCGGCTAAACTCCTGCATAGAATATTTTCATAATAAATAGTTTTTACTCTTATAGGGAGCTGTTTAATACATAAACTATAATAACGCTTATAAAATCAGGAAAAAAAAGCGAGACCATGAAACAGTCTCGCTTTTATAACTCAGTTTTCAGACAGTTAATAACCGAGAAAAACCTGCATATAAGTAGTTGAGGACTTGTAATTTTCAAAAGCCCTTAAATCCTCATCAAAATTGATTTCGTCAAATCTTACTCCAAGCGCAGTCCAAATGTTGTAACCAAAATAAACTGTGCGGTTTTGAAGCTGCAGGGAATAGGTTTTCTGCTTAAAATTGTTTTCGCTTTGCATGTAGTCTTTCGAGGTGAACTCAATTCCCGGAATTCCCTGCATTCCTAAAGTCAGATCCGTACGAGGCGAAATCACATAATTGATCATTAGAACCGGAATCCGTAAGAGGTAGTATTCACCAAATCGAACTGCCTGCCCACGATCTTTCTTATAAAACCGGAGTTTCACTCCAGGTGAAATCGACCAATTACCAAAGCTCTTGCTGTACGATATTTTGTTCAACATGGCGATTGTGTGGATGCCAAGCTTGCTCTGATATGTATTATCATACATTACTCCCTCAAGCTGGTTATTATTCTCCAATTTGAGGTGGTTCTCTATGGTTATCGATGGAATCGCACGGATGGCAGATTCTATCCAGAGGCGGTCCACACTGGAATTCTTGTATTCCAACTCATCATAGTTGTAAGAGCGAGGGAACCTTGCGCCGGTTCCCGCCTGACTGAGATAGAATGAACCTTTCTGGGTGCTTACTGTAACATAAGGATCCCGGATACTGTCCTGAATACGTTCATGATGATATTCGGCATAAAGCTTTCCGATACCAAAAACATTATAATTGAGCTGGAGTTTGAAATAATCGCTATTTGTACGATTATCAGTTCCAACTCCCTTTGTGCGCATAGAACCAAAAACAAGATTGATGCTCTCTAAGGGAGTCATCCTGAAATAGAAATGGTGACCCTGACGATCCAAATCATAAGGAGTATCCAGTTTCATGTCGTCTTCACGGAAGTCAGGGATATTATTGTTGTTAAAATCATTGCCGAAAACGAACTCATCGGGATCGGAATCCAGCATGAGAAATGGCTCATTATAGTCAGAAAGGGTGTTCTGGTTCTTGTTGTTATCCGGAATACCGTCATTATCCTGATCATTACCGGGGAAAACACCATCAGGGTCTTCAACAGATTGAATATTCCATCCCATCCCCCACTGGCGAAACATGTTGTCAGGATATTGATCATTATCGTCATTATCCTCAACAAGCGGTAATCGAACGGTATTATTGCGGGCATTAATGGAACCGATAGCGTAACTCATTTCTTTTCCTGAAGCCAGTGAGTAAAAATAATCCAGGTAGGGTTTGTAGAAATTGCCCATTTTGAAATATTCGCCTGCGAAACCGAAATAATTCCAGTCCTTTTGTGCGGTCACATAATAAGCATGGTCAATTTCAGCCCATTTATGACCCTTTCGAGCAGCCTGGCCGGGAACTACATCTTTTGGCCAGCCGGTTCCCGGGTAATCATCCGGAAACATGTAGTGATTTGAATTTGTGGCAAATTCTCCGGAAATCTTTAATCCTCTATAATTAAAATCAGCATTTACGCCATAGAGTACAGAGGCAACTTGTACCCCGAAATCAACCGACACCCTCTTTAAATTTGACTTATCTTTGATGTTTCCCTCTGACTCAAGAGCCTTTCTCCAGTAGGTCGAATTATACCATGTTTGATATGCAGCATTAGGATCCTTTCCGCCAGTATCAGCCCCTGTTTGGGTTTTTGTATATATCTGTGCGGTCTGGATAAGATAATCGTTGCACACTGTGAGTTCAGCGGTTACCTCTTGTACTTGTTCCGATATGGTAGATATATCAAAAATATACACGATATATTGCGTCCCGTTAACCTCAACAGGAAGTTTTGGGTCAACCTGCTGATAGTATTTCTGCGCCAATTGAGTACTGAAATTCTTTTCAGCATTGATACGGTTTGTCCCTGTAAGAGCATCATTGAGATAAAAATAATCCATGAATTTCGGCAGCCGTCCCTCGATGGATAAAAAGTCAAATGAAGGAATACCGACGAGTAGAGAACTTGTGGGTTTGACATAACCAGATTCTAATAAATTGGTATCAGCAGAAGTATATTCCCTTGTGAGGTCATCGAGAATTGCCTGCGGAATGATATCGTCCCGATAGTGACCATTAACTTTAAACCTGACATTACTGACTACAGGCCCGCCGTTCCCATCATCAGGAGAATCATCCAAAACCCTCAAAGCCAATATCATGGGAGTAGGAGTATAGTTGCTTACCGTTCCATACCAGGAGTTTCCACCCTGACGGTTGCCTTGAGCTGCATACATATTTGCATATGAAGCGCCCACGGACAGAATCCCCATCTTCCGCTGAAAATGCCCGGCGCGGAGAAGCGGTCCTCCGGCATCTTCAAGTTCGGTTTTCGTCGCGACCTGATTTTCAAATGGGGCACTGCTCAAAAAGCTCAATGTATTGTTTGCCGTTTGTAAATCTATTCTTGTCCCATTGATATTCGGGCTGCTTAGAATCAAAGAAGAATATTTCGAGCGCATGGCTCCAGCATTTACTATCGAAAGAGCCCAATCATTTGTACCTTCCTTTGCAACCCATACACCATCAATAGGCAACTGTGTAGACAATGCATTAACATATTGACTCAGGCTTTTGGGAAAATCCATTGTATAAGTCCCATTATCACTATACACTTCTCTCCATAGGTATATCGACGGCGATACTCCCAGACGCATCTTTGCGATACGGTCTCCAAACTCATTATAAGACCATCTTACACGTCTTTCATCAATAACATTATAGTTTTCATACCCACGGAAAGCATAATTTTCGTACTGATCGTTCATTTCGTAAAAATCGTATCCCCATTTTTTGTAAATATTCTGGTACCTTCCGAACTGACCCACGAATGTCTGGTTATCAGTCTGTTTTACAGCCATACCAAGAGCACTTAGCCTTTGCTCTGTTGGCATGGACAGCCATTGCTGTTCGGTTAATTTGTGGAGTTCATAAATGTTTTGAGCGCATAAATCTCCTGCTAATGCAACTAATACCAAAGCAACAACTCCTCTAATACCTATACGAATCATAACGCAGCACTCCGTCAAAAAAGGGGCTATTTATGAGTATTTTTCATAGAGCAGAAGAAACTTGAATTTAATAATAACTTTTATTTGTGAAAATGCAAGCAAAAATTTCTTAAATAATAAGGAATTTTTGTATATTATTCAAGAGCAATCTACAATTATTTTTAAAATACTGAAAGTTATAATAAAACTGTATATCTGATGTCAATCTTGTTCTAAAACCTTATGTTATTGCTCCGGTGATTAAATATGTGAACAATCAGCATAAGATATATATGGGTGTTTGAAGTAATTTTTCACATGCTTTGAATGTTTTTGCAAAGTACTCATAAAAGAGCGAGTTTTCT
>JBAYHX010000190.1:0-6663 GCA_041665965.1 Candidatus Latescibacterota bacterium | reverse complement strand
GATCAAGGGCATCATATGTTTCTGAAGAAACTCTATTACGGATTCTCTGTAATTCCTGCTGCCTTATGCTCTCGCATCTATTGCGCAGGTCACGTATCACGGGGATTACATCTTTTTCCCCAAGCCAGCAGCAGAAGTTTTCAACTTCCTGATGAATTAATTCCTCAGCTTTTTCAACTTCCATACGACGTTTATCAAGGTTGTCCAAAATGACATTTTCAAAATCGTCGATATTGTAGAGATATGTGTTTTCAAAATCAGAAATAGTTTCTTCTATATTCCTTGGTACTCCGAGGTCAATGAGTATAAGAGGTTTACCATTCCGGCGAACAATATGCGGGGATAGTTCATTGCGGGTTATTATTGGAGTTGGTGCGCTTATAGAAGTAATAATGATATCCACAGTTTCGCAAAAATCGAAAATACTTCTAAAAGAAACGGCTTCTCCACCGAGTTGGAACGCAAGTTCTGAAGCCCTTGTTTGAGTACGGTTTGCAATAAAAATATTTTTTACACCGGATTCAGTAAGGCGCCGTACGCATAATTCCCCTGTTTTTCCTGCGCCAGCAAGAAGAACAGTTCTGTTTTCAAGAGATCCTAATAGCTTTTGAGCCAGTTCAACAGCGGCATAACTTACCGAAACGTTTCCCTGGCCAATCGAAGTGACATTCCTGATATGTTTACACACACGGAAAGCATGGTGAAACAGTCTGTTTATTGTTGTTCCTGTGGTTTTTAAATCGCATGCAGCAGAATAAGCATTTTTTACCTGACCGAATATCTGGGGTTCACCGATAATCATTGAATCGAGACTGCATATCACTCGAAAAAGGTGTTCGATTACCTGTTTACCCTCTTTTAGATAGAGGTGGCCTGAAATTTCGCTGTCATTTCCCGACCTGGAAATAAGATATTCTTCAATTTTATATTGTGCCGAATGATATGGCGCTGAAAGAGTGGCATAAACCTCGGTTCGGTTACAGGTGGATAGCACAACACATTCACGTACGCCTTCAAGGTCATAAATACCCAAAAGCGCTTCACCAAGCTGTTCATTCCCAAATGACAGTTTTTCTCTAATCTCAACAGGCGCGGTTTGATGCGAAATGCCTATCAGGAATAAAGAATCTTCTCTACTTCTTCCCATACAATATCTTTCCCGGAAGTCTTAAAAAGAGTGAATGCATGTTCTCCTGAAAGCCAATCGAGAGAGAGCTTCTTTTTCTCATCCACGCAATCGGAGGATAGTATTATTTTCCGCATTTCACCCACAGAATGAATAAAATCGCCGTAGGTTTCGTCGTATCTTTCTTCAAGTTCACAACGTATTTTATGAGCGATCAGAGGGCTGTATCCACTTGTTGAAATCGCTATTTTCAGAGGTCCCCTTTTCACTATCGAACCCGACAAAAAATCACACTTTGCAGGATCGTCCACTGCATTCACCAAAATACCTTCCCGTCTTGCAAGATAAGCTATTTCGGCATTCACTTCTTTGTCATCAGTTGCGGCGAAAACAAGAAACATATCTTTGATGTCATCCTGTTGAAAAGACCGTTGCAAAAGCTTGATTTCACCTTTTTCTGCAATAGTATAGCATTCTTGAATCGGTTTTTCAGCAACCATGAGTACATCCGCTCCGCATTCAAGAAGATCGCATATTTTTCGATACGCTACTACGCCTCCTCCTACAACCAGACAGCGCTTCCCATGCAGTTTCAGAAAAAGAGGATATAAATCACAATCTTCCACAATGTCTCCAATGAAGTTAGAGCGAAACCCTCAATAGCTGATATTACTAATTGCATCATACATTCGAAGAAAAAATGTTCATATTGCAATATAATACGTTGATACGTATTTTATTATACTAATAGCCTGCATATTTATAAAGATTCACGTTATTTAACTACAGCAGACAAATTCCGGCAGTGATATTCTTTGCCGGATATTTCCGCATACATTCCATAATATAACCAAATAGTGGAAAATATTTTTGACTTTATTTCTTTTGGAGGAAAAATGATTATCGGCATTGGTATCGATATAGTGAAAATTGAGAGAATTGAACGCATGAGTATTCTCTATGGCGAACGTTTTATAAACCGAATTTTTACGAAAAGCGAAAAGGAATATTGTTCCGGCAAAACAAAGTATGAAAGCTTTGCTGCGCGACTCGCGGCAAAAGAAGCCATGTTCAAAGCTATCGGCAGAGGATGGTCAGAATGCGGTTTTACTTCGGTAGAAGTAGTTTCAGACAATCGGGGAAAACCGTTTATCAATCTCAACGGCTTTTCAAAAACAATTGCCGAAGAATTGGGAGTACAACGAATATTTCTCTCCATGACTCATGATGGCGGTGTTTCCGCTGCTGTGATAGTTCTTGAAGGATAAATAAACATACTGTCGCGCAACAATAATGACTCAGGTTAAAGCATGAAATTCGAAGGGATTCCTAAAAATCCGGAGGAAATACATATAAAATGCAGTATATTACATAAATTCATGGAATTATCTTCGCATAATGGTGTTTGTTCTTCCATTAACCACTATTATTTTGAAATACATCAAACTGGAAACCAGTAATGAATAAAAGTGAAGATCTGATAAGAGTAATTTTGTCCCTGAACGGTAAAAGGGCTGAGGCCTATAGAGAGCTTGCAGGCGAGTATGATTATGATGATTTTATTCTCGTTGTCGACTATATCCCCGATAACCCTTCCAAACAATCATCCCGTATTCGCGCACGGGTTCCTTTAGATGCAGCGAAATATCCCTATGATGTTTTCAATACGAAAAGCCGTGAGATAGGCGCTCGTGATTTCCTTATCCGGTCTGTTTCTTTTGCTGCGGCCAAGGTATCGAAGTCTGCACACGGGATACGGGGCGGGAAAATTGTTACTGAGCGTCCAGGCCAGGAAATTATCGAAAATACAGCGCTGGTGATGGGAGATAACTATATCGAGGCGCGATTTTCGGTGGATTTGCCGTTAAAGGGAGATAAAATTCCGGGGAATCTGACCGTTGAACTTTTCGGAAATATAATTCCCAAAATAATCAAGGAATGTCTGTTTTTTAAAAATCTGGACGGTGATGGTCTTGCGGAGTGGATCGAGACAAACGAAGATGCCGATGCAGTCCGATCCATGCTGGACGAAATGGGGCTTGTTGCGTTTGTAGCCGATGGAAGCCTTCTTCCCCGTAACGGTTACGGTGATCCCCGGCCTCTTTTCAATGGCGCCGTTCCTTTCATATCTCCCGATGAACTGGCAGTCACTCTTCAGCTTCCCAATGCCGGAGAGGTCAGAGGCATGGGAATTCCAAAAGGTATAACCCTGATTACCGGCGGCGGTCAGCGAAAATCAACACTTATCGAGGCTCTGGCACTTGGAGTATATAATCACATTCCCAAAGATGGACGGCAGCTTGTAATTACTGCCGGCGATGCTGTCGCCATCCGCGCCGAAGAAGGCCGTAGAATCGAAAATGTAGATATATCCCCTTTCATTTCTTCACATGAACCTGGAAAAGATCCCAAACATTATTCCACTCCTTTTTCTTCTCCGGCTGTATCCCAGGCCGCTAATATCATGGAAGCAGTAGAAATCGGAACGTCACTTCTCATCATCGACGAGGCAACTTCGGCGGCTGATATCATGGATCAGGATGCACGTATGCAGAAGCTTTTTTCTGATAGCCAGGAGACGGTTACCCCTCTCGTTGACATTCTTCCGTTTCTGAAGACAAAGAAAAACATTTCAACCATTATCGTGTCGAACAGCGCAGGTGATTTCCTTGAAATTGCGGATACAGTCGTATCTCTAAAAGAGTTCCAACCGTTAGCAGTCACAGCCGAGGCAAAGAGCATAGTAAAACAGTATCCTTCCGGGAGAACTCCACGGGCTGTTGATTTTCCTCAGACAATTCACCGGTATCCTCTCGGTCATAGCCTTGAGCCTTTTAAAAGTCCTTATCCTGAGGGATCGAAATCATTTGGGCGCGGGTATATCCAATACGGGGATGAATTTATTGATTGTACAAAGGTAGTCCAGTTAATAACTTATTCTCAGGGGAAATCGATATCGCGAAGTATCTCTCTCTTACACCGATTAATTGACAGCTCGAAATCTCTTTCGGATGCAGTTGAAAAAGTAATGGATAGAGTCAATACTATCGGACTCGATACTCTTTCCGGCCGTTTGATGGGCGATCTGTCTGCATTCCGGGCATATGAACTTGCAGCGGCGATCAATCGTATGCGTAAGTTAAAAGTTCAATAATCCGCTTTGTTTTATTGAATAGATTTAAACGGTCCTGCGGAATCAAATTCCGGGGCGATGATAAATCTGTTTGCCTTATTCACATACCCCCATTTGCCTTTAATCTCAACCGGCTCCATACCTTCATGGAATTCGTGAGTATCCTCGAACCGGGGATGAATAATCTCCCCTGCCTTGTCGATATACATCCATGAATGTTCTTTTTTTACCCGCGCCAGTCCGTTTTTAAATGGCCATGCGTCTTTATAAACCGGTTTAATAATAAATTTTCCGGTTTTATCTATATAACCCCAAAGATTATTTTTTCCTACCAACGCTACCCCTTCAGAAAATGACCATGCATCGCGGAATTGAGAAGGAATAACATATTCTCCGCGTTTATCCACAAAACCCCAGTTACGATCGGATTGCACAAGAGCCAAACCCTCCGAAAATGACCATGCTTTATCGAAACGGGGTGGTATTATTATTTTACCGGTAATATCAATAAAACCATATTTACTGGCGGTTTTTATCATTGCCAGACCTTCGATAAAATTATTGCAGTCGTTATAAATCGGAGGTATAACATATTTACCGGTTTTGTTGATAAAACCCCATTTGCCGTTCTTCTTCACCCTGGCAAAACCCCCTTTAAAATCATCTACACCTTCGAATCGCGGAGTGACGGTTTTCCCTTTTTTATTAATGAAAAACCAGACATTTCCGGTTTTTACCCTTGCCATACCTTCATTGAATGAACTGGCATCGGTAAACTTTGGTGAAATTACAAATTTCCCGTTCGGAGCAATATATCCCCATTTACGCCCGGTTTTTGCAAGAGCCAAACCCTCCGAAAAAGGCCACGCATCGAGGAATCTTGAATTTATTATATATTTTCCTGTAATATCGATGTATCCCCATTTTGCACTTTTTTTTACAAGTGCAAGCGAGTGGATGGAGGTTCCACTCGGACTCTTGCTGTCAAATCCGCATGAAATGCTCAAAACAGCCAAAAGGATTGCTATATATGCAGTATGTCTGGTCATAAAATATTTTCTTTTTTGAGTAATGTCATTTCTCGTACTAACGGGATTTGAAGAAATGAGAATTATGACTTACGGTTAACAAAGCAATACCATTCAGAATACAACTACTTATCATTATTCTTCGATGATTCCTATGGATTAACGGCAGGCAGCTTATCCGGTTCCGTATCGTTTTCCCTGATCTCATTCAAATCATAGATAGATGAATCCCTATGTGCCATAATCGAGTATATCCTCTGGGCACGGTTTTCTATATATTTTGAGGGATTCCTGGCGGAATATTTTCGCGGATTGGGTAAAACCGCCGCCAGTCTGGCTGCTTCCAAAGGGCCAAGAGAAGCCGCTGATCTGCCGAAATAATAATGAGCTGCTGCTTCAATTCCAAAAATACCGTCACCCCATTCCGCAACATTCAGGTATAGTTCAAGAATCCGTTTCTTTGTGAGTGTATGTTCGAGCCTACTTGTGAGAATAAACTCTTTCAGTTTCCGTATTGGATTCCTGTCAGGAGTTAAATACAGGTTCTTGGCCAGTTGTTGGCTGATTGTGCTGGCGCCGTATTTGAATTTTTTCCGTTTCAGGTCTTTATCTATGGCTTTATGGATCTCTTCAAAATCGAAACCTTCATGGGTCCAGAATTTATCATCCTCGGAAATGATAACAGCTTTGACTATCTGGGGTGATATCCTTGAAAGGGGAACCCATGTCTGAACAATTTTCTTTTCCAGCCCCTGAGTACGCCATTCACGTTCACGGTATTTCATGAAAGAGGTTTTTTCGGGATTATTTTCCTTTAATACAGAAACCCGTGGAAATATCATATAAAAACCGGTAAATAGTATAGGAAAAAGAATTGCCGCTATGATGATTTTTTTAAAAAATGAAAACATTTCCCTGCCTTCGATATCATTATGATAGTAACATCTTGTTGATTATAAAGATATTTATACTTTACCCTTATCTTTTGAAAAGAACCATATGCAGAGTCCTATAATCAAAAGAACTATCGCTGCGGTAATGTTGACACCGAACCATCCGGGAACAGGATAAAGGTATCTTACACCCAGAGCTACAGCGGTCATACCCGCACCCATGATCATAACTATTACACCTATTGCGGGGAACGGAGATTTCACCTGGTCTGCACTCTCATGAATATAGGGCGTTTTGAGACGCTGGAAGAATTCTTCCGTTCTCTGTTTTTCTTGCAAGCTCGTTTTTCCAAAAACACTGCCAAGCCATAAACCGCAGATCGTAACACCAAAGTTTATAATAATGGAAGTAGAACTCCAGCCCTGATTAAGCCAGTAATTGAGATGCGGATTTGAAACGAATTGTTCCCTGTATGCACCGAG
>JBAYHX010000189.1:0-6683 GCA_041665965.1 Candidatus Latescibacterota bacterium | reverse complement strand
GGACAGAAAAGGGGCTGCCTTCAAATACAGACTTTTGCAAAAGACTCAGGATTAACAAGATTAACAGGATAGAATTAATGAGATAACAATTTTCGTGGATTTAGTGCTTTTCGTGGTTTAATTCTGTCCGGGATCACAAAGCATTCTTACGTGAACGGTATTGAGATTAGAGGAAAAAATGGAACTTGAAGAATATAAAAAGCTCCCCGAAAAAGAGCTTGTCGCCCGTATACTGAAAGCCAAAAAAGAGAAGAACGCTCTTATTCTTGCGCATAATTACCAGAGGCTGGAAATACAGCATATAGCCGACCACCTGGGAGATTCGCTCGGGCTTTCCCGTATCGCGGCACAAACGGACGCCGATCAGGTTGTATTCTGCGGGGTCGATTTCATGGCGGAGAGCGCCAAAATCCTTTCGCCGGAAAAAACAGTTCTCCTGCCGGAAATCAGCGCGACCTGCCCCATGGCGCGAATGGTTTCCCCGGAGGCTCTTGCGCAGGCAAAGAAAGAGAATCCGAACGCTTGTGTTGTCGCTTATGTGAATACAACCGCGCGTGTCAAAGCGTTGACAGACATCTGCTGCACTTCCGCAAATGCTGTTGAGGTGATTCGGTCTCTGGGAGACCGTGAGATTCTCTTCGTTCCCGACCGTAACCTTGCCGATTATGTGCAGAAAGCTACTGGAGCGAAAATAACACCGTGGGAGGGTTACTGCTATGTTCACAATTTTTTCACTGTGGACGATGTCCTGAGGGCGCGTACCGCTCATCCCGAAGCGGTCTTTCTGATCCATCCCGAAGCGCCGCCGGAAGTGGTGAAACTTGCGGACCGTGTGCTTTCGACCACCGGGATGGCCGATTATACGGCTGCGCTTGCGTCCGATAAGGAAAAGCGCAAAGGCGTTATCATCGGCACCGAGATCGGTCTCATACATCAACTCCGCGAAAAGTATCCTGATACCGGCATCTGGGCGCTCAACGATTTTGCTGTCTGCGGCACCATGAAAATGACAACTCTGCCCAAGGTCTGCTGGTCTATCGAGACCGGAAACTACGAAATCACTCTTCCCGAAGACATAATCGAAAAAGCCCGGAAACCGCTGGAAAGAATGATCGGGATAAAGTAAAACCCACCGCACCTCTTGATCCCCTCTTATAAATAACAGCGGGGGACTTAGGGGGTGAGTTTACGGCAGGTAATGTTTCAAAAACGTCCTTCCCCATCTCTGTGAGGGTTTGAACGCCTCGGCCATTTTCACTCCGGCCTGCAGTCCCCGGAATTTTGCGGGTATTTCCAGAAAAGCATCGAGTTCATATCCGAACATATCTTTCATCCACTGGTTCTGGCTGACATGTCTGCTTACCATTTCAACCTTGCGGGCGAATGTCTGGGTGATGTCCACATAGATTTCGGGTTCGAAGTTGACGCCGGCAGGGGTATCCATGAAATAGACATGGGGGATGTGGTCGGTCGAAGGTGTTCCGGTTCTGATGTTGGGAATTCCGGCCATGTGAATGCATTCGTCAACGATATAACCGGAAAGCGCATGGTCGGGATTGTAATCGTTCCGCGAATGGCAGAAAACAACGTCAGGCCGTGCGATGCGGAATGCGTTGATGAATTTCATTCTGGCCTCACGGGAATCCATGAGGAATTCATCATCGAAATCCAGCCATATCAGTTCCGCGCCAACAAGCGCCGCCCCGGCTTTTGCCTCTTCGTGACGGATTGCGGCTATCTCGGCAGGCGACAGGGTGGAAGAACCGATATTGCCGTTTGTCGCCACACAGAAAAACAGGTTGTCCCCCTGATCGCGGTAACGGGCAGCCGTTCCCCCGGCAAAGGTTTCGATATCATCCGGGTGCGCCCCGACAAAAAGAATGTTCATGATACTCTCCCATCATTTTGAAAGGTTTTATGAAAAATTCTCAATTTAAACATCTTCCTTAAACGGCACTTCGACAAGCTCAGTGCCCGCTAGTTGAGCGATCTCAGTGCCCGCTGGTTGAGCCTGTCGAAACCAGCTTTATGTAGGATAAACTTTTTCAATCATTTCCACACCACCTTCTGCACGCCCGGTTTCAAAGTCATCTTTACCGATTTTCCGTCTTTTTCGAGAGAAATCTGCTGCTCCTCGTTTCCTTCCCAGCGGAGAGAGATACGTCCTTCAGTACCGGTTGCGCCCTGGAAAAGCGTCCGCCCCTGTCCGGCAAGACCGCGGAAAACATGCACCCACTGTACCGGTTTGTTGTTGATATCTACGACTTCCACCTGTGCGGCATGATTTTTCAGCTCGAAAACAAGCGATTCACCGGATAATCTGAACGTGTATTCCCCGGCAGGAAGGGTGAGCGAGGTTCCGGCGTCATTCCCTGCGCAGACAAGCTGGCTGCCTACCAGCGCGGCTTTAGTAACCTTCCAGGGAAGAGACACTATGCCGCCTTCGAGCAGGGACAGGCTTCCCGCGTTTTCGGCAGAGTTGAAATACAGGGTTGCCGGATTCTGGAAACCGAACCCGAGAGCGCCCGCTTTCGCCTCGAGAGCGTCCACAAGGAATACTTCGTCCGGTGTGAGAGAGGAGAGACTGTTTTCGTCGACCGCTTTTTTCCCTGCGGAAACAGTGGTTGGAACCTGATCGGTGCGATATTTCAGCAGGGTGAATGTGCTTTTGATGCCGGGATGATCGCCGAGGAGAATCCTCCATGTATCGGCTCCCTGGCTTATTATTGCGTCTGTTTCCGCGCCTTTGAGAATCTCGGCGGGTGATTTGCTGCCATTCACTCCTTCCTTCCAGGGTCTCAGGACTGCGAAATAATCTTCGGAAGGCTGGTGGTGAATCTTTATCCAGCGGTAGGGCCCGAAATGGCTCCGTGTCTGGGGGACATTGATGTTGTATGTGCGCAGGGCGGACGCCAGAACTTCCCAGTGATCGGAATAGTAGACCGGGATGTTCCGCGCACGGTCGGTATTGGGCAGAATCGGGTAGATCGGCATGACTTTGAATGTATCCGGACGGCCTATCGCCCAGCCGTCCCAGTCTTTCGCGGTGATACGGTTCGGACTGTTCCAGATGGGATCATCATTCATTTTTACCGGGCGCCAGAGTTCTATCCCCTCACCCCAGAGAACGGAAGTTCCCTCGCCAACCATGAGCGTTTTGGGGAAATACCCCGGCCCGGAGTCGTCTCCCGGTTTCCATCCCCAGGCATACTGGTAAGCCCAGTAGCACACTCCCCCGTTCTCGACATACTTCCAGAGCTTCTCACGGTAATCCGCCATGTCACGGTCGCGGACGAGCACTGCGAACTGCCCGACGATAATCCTGTCGAACCGTGAGATATCTCCGCCCAGAGCTTTATAATCGAGCAGTTCGTATGCCATCCCCAGTTTTTTAAGGATCTGCGCGGTCTGGCCGTCGGTTTCGATCAGTCCGATGCGTTTTGGGCGGGAGGGATACGAAAGGATATTCTCGAGAATTTTCCGTGCGCCCTCATGGTTCTGGTCAATCACCTGACGGGCTATGTCGAGGGCGTTGAAAATGAACATTCCCTTGCCGTAGGGGCAGCGGAGAACCATAGGCCAGTCCTCACGGAGGTTTTCGGTCGGCCAGTCAAGGGTGTAATCAATGGGCTTATCCTGGAGAAAATCGATGGACAGTTTCACCCCCTCGCGGTTGGCAAGTGTGATTGTATTCCCCGAGCCTGTCACATTTTCCGCCGGAATGTGAAAGTTCCACTGCAGCGGGTAAGAAGAGCGCACCTGATCCCAGATCACCAGAGCGTCCGGTTTCAGAAAGAGGAAATGACGGCGGTTGAACGATGCGGGAAGGCCGATATCCCAGTTGCTTACCTCCCCCGAGGTATAATCGAACCCCGGAGTGGAGAGAAAATGCGCTACGCCGTCCGGGTAGAAATCGCGAGCAAGGCTCTCGTCGATGGTTGTATTCACCTCTACCGCCGGGGTGCTGTATTTTTTCTCGGGAATGGCCAGAGTTTTTCCTGCGCCGTCGAACGTGACCACACTGTGGGAATAGTCAACCTGGTCCAGCATCCGCCGTGACCAGACATAGGATGCCGCTCCACGGGTGAGTGTGAGCGGGAATCCGCGCCAGATAAAGGAAAAATCACCGTGATTGGGCTGGTGGTGCATGGTGTTGTTCGATGTTCCCAGTTCCGGGCCGAATGTTGCGAAAAAGAGCGACTCGTCTTTCTCTGCAAAACGCTCACGGAAAAGAACATACCCCATTCCGGGCAGATAGCTTGCATACGAGGGCTTCACCGGAGCCAGTTCCGGATTTGCGAAAAGAAGGCTTTCCGGGGTGAGCGGAGAACCGAGATTCTGCCAGCTCCATGTCCATTCTCCGGCCATTTTTGGATCGCTTCCGGCATACCGTGACGCTGCCCAGCCGAGTATCACGCCCTGGTTTTCCCACCAGTGCGAATCATCCGCCGCAAGCATGGTGGGACGGTTCGGCCCTTCCATTGCGGGAACCGGATTGGTTTCGGAGAAGAATCCGAGCATCTTCTTGAAACGGTCGTCCTGAAAATAATCGTGCACTCCGGCATTTTTCAGCGCTGCGGCAAGAAGGTACAACTGCTGGAGAACACCGCCCGCATAGCGGGGATTTTCATTCCATGCCCCGCCGGGCCGTGAGCCGAGGCTCAATATCCGCTCGAAATAATTATTGGAATACCTGATAATATCCTTTGACCTCGGATCGCTGGTGAAAACCAGGCCGTACAGCCCCACTGCCAGAAGACGGTTTACATTCATATTTGCGGTCACCCATTCTTCCTTGTCCTCGGGAATGTAATCGGTCTGGTACAGGAAGCCTTTGCCCAGGTGGTCCTTTCCCTTGTTCAGGTAATGGGTGATTGTCCAGGAAAGCGTCTTCTCTATTTTTCTGCGGTCTTCATCGGTATACACTCCGCTGTTTCTGGTCATGTCGTACGCCAGAATCGCCGAAACTGTCTGGTACGGGCTCCGGAGAATCCAGATATCGACCATATAGGGGATATACTTCTGGAGATAATCCATGCTTTCCAGTGTAGAACTCCGGGCTTTCACCGCATATTTCCGCTCGCCGGTGAGAATGTACAGCACAGGGGCCGCCCCTCCGCCGTCTCCGGAGGAAGCTTTTCGGACATAGCTCTGAAAAGGTTCCTTGTTCAGGTTGATCTTTGCCTGCGCAAGCTCGGCGTCGGAAACCAGAACCGCTCCGCCTGCCGGTAAAGTAAAAGCAAGAAAGAGTATTCCCGGAATTATTACTGAAGCGAAAAGGAATTTAGATACCCTGGCATACCCTGATAGAATCATTTCCGAAAGCATGATTTCCCCCTCCTTACCTTTTATGTAAAGGAAATAATGAGATTCTAATCCTGCAATGCTCTCCCGGAAGCCTGGCCAGCAGCGCCATCTTTCCTTGCCGGACGGCAAATAATTCTTTAGAAAGCAGTTTGTCGGTCAGGTTTCTCTGTTGCGTGTTCATGCTCTATCCCGGTTCCAAAATTTAAGAAGTAATACGGTTATGTATTATTAGTGAGACCGAAGCCCTGTTTTTTCATTCTGAGTCTTGTGACTGCCCTGTGAACAAGCCACAAACAGGAACCGACGAGTACAATCGCCAGTATCATCCACCATTCATATTTTTTTAGATCGGCAAGCACCATCCCCAGGAAGTGGCCGAAAAGATACCCCGCGACGCCGTATGTAACAGCCCAGGCTATTGCCCCGATGACGTTCAGTGTCACGAAGCGGTTTGGGCTGTAGCCGCTTACTCCGATTACAAAAGGGGTGATGGTGCGAAACCCGTACAGGAAACGGAATCCGATGAGAAAGAGGTTTTGATGCATTTCGAGGAGTGTGCGGATTTGTTTCGCACGGAGTTGACGAACAGGCTTTTTTTCGATGAATGAGTTTTTCCCCCGCCGTCCCAAGAGGAAAAACAACTGCGTGTAAAGAAATGCTGCAAAAAGGGCAATGATGATCACAAGGGGAAGGTACATATAGCCGCGGTTCACGAGAAACCCGGCAAGAATGAGAACGGTTTCTCCTTCAAAAAAAACTCCCAGAAAAAGAGCCGGATAGCCGTAGGTTAAAATAATCGTTTCGAGATTCATTATGCCGGATTCCAAAAAAATGGGTTTATAAGTACTTACTGCTCGATTTCCTTATATCGAAAATCATGAGGTTTCGTAATGTGCAATAAAAAGTCTGCGAATGAATATTGCTGCGCATACATTATCCGTGCAAGTAAAATTTTATGTTTTTGCTGTGCTTTCACGGCGCAGGACAGCGATAATTGCCCATTGGGAAAACAGGCAAAACCTCTGACGCATAATTAATAAGAGAGGAAGAGCAGAGGAGAAGTAAAATCGTTCATCGCGCGACGCTACTTTCCGTCATCGTCACTTATACCCTGTTTTAAAGCATGACGGGCTAAATTCTGATCAAGGATTTTTTTACGTACACGGATTACCTTCGGTGTGATTTCCACAAGCTCGTCTTCGGCGATAAATTCGAGAGCCTCTTCCAATGCGAGTATTTTTGGAGGATAGAGCTGATAATTATCGTCTTTCCCGACAGCGCGCATGTTGTCTTTTTTCTTTTCCTTGGTGGGATTTGCCCACATGTCCTCGGAGCGGGAATTTCGGCCGATGACCCTTCCTGAATAAACATCCTCT
>JBAYHX010000188.1:0-6705 GCA_041665965.1 Candidatus Latescibacterota bacterium | reverse complement strand
TCTGAGAGACATACCTGCTCTGTTGCGGAATGGGCGTGTTTGAGCTGCCCCGGCCCGGCGCAGATTACCGGCATACCGGCGACCCTTCCGAAGAGGCGGGCGTCGCAGGAAACCGGCCAGCCCTGAAGACTGTCTGAAAGTCCGGCGTATTTTGCTGCGTCCTGCATGGCTGCGGCAAACGGATGATCCGGCGGGACCTCGTAAGCCGCGTTATGGAGCTTGTCGAAACGGATTTCGAAATGGGTGCGAAGCCATTCGTCTCCGCGGTCGAGTATCCACTGCCGCATCTCGGATTCGACTTCTCTCAGATCTTTGTTGGGAAGGAAGCCCATCCCGCCCTCGACCTCGCATTTGTCCGGAACCATGCTCGGCCACACCCCTGAGCGGATCATGCCGATACAAAGCTGAATCGGACGGTGTTTCAGGCCGCGGAAATAGGGGTGATCCATGAAATTATCAATAAGATACCGCTCGTATTCTTTCAGAATATCGATGGCCTGTACAGCTTTTTCGATGGCGGAAATACCGTTTTCGATCTCGCCCATGTGGGTGGATATTCCGGTTGTGGTCAGTTGGAACCACACAGCACCGCGGTTTGACGGGCATATGACGTTATTGGTGCATTCCCCGACTATTGCCGCATCGGAAGTGTAACCGTCGGCCAGAAGGGAAAGAGTGCCGTTGCCGCCTGTTTCCTCGTCTATGACATGGTGGCAGGAGAGACGTCCGGAAGTGACAATTCCGCATTCGGAGAGCGCCCGGAGCGCAAGATAGGAAGCAACCACCCCGCCTTTGTCGTCGCAGGCTCCGCGCCCGATGATACTGTCACCCTCGCGCCGTGGATCATACCCTTCTGCCCAGACGCCGGCGGGAACAACATCGAGGTGGGCGTTCAGCGTAAGGCTCCGTCCCTTGCCTGCACCACCGTAATCTGTAACAAGGCTGCCCCGTCCTTCCCATGAAGGTTCTTTCGTGTAGAACGTATATTCGGGGTGATTCTTTATGGCAGGATTAATAGGAATGATCCGGGGCGAGAAGCCGGAGCTTTCCATAAGGTCTTTCATATAGTTGACCGCGCCCATCTCCTCTCCGCAGACGGAGGGGAAACGAATAAGGTCCATAAGAATTTCCGCTGCTGTTTCTCCCATTGCGTCGAGACGGGCGGCGACATGTTTTCTGAGTTTTTGTCTATCCATGATAATTATTCCTTCGATCCGGCATTCCCCATGTCGAAATCATGAGGTGGTGCATTTTATGAAAACCTGTCTATGAATCAACTATGTGCTTATTCCAATGTAAAAACCTCACCCGCCCTTCGGGTACCCTCTCCTATCCAGGAGAGGGCAAGAACTATCTTTACGATTCACCCCTCTCCTGACTGGGAGAAGGGACGGTGTGAGATAAAACCTGAAATTATAATATCATTCAATCTTAAAGAGACGTTCATTTTGCCGGTTTATGCCGCACAGGAGGAAGAACCGGTACACCTGCCACACCTGCAGGTATCGCATATATTCTGCCGGAGGGACTCTGCCATTCGTCAAAGGCGGTAACATATATGGTTTTCATATCCGGGCCGCCGAATACGAGATTGGTTACAAATTTCGTGGGCAGCTTTACCGTGCCCAGTCTGGCGCCGTTCGGTGATATGCGCCATATTTCTCCGAGAGTATGCACTGCAACCCAGAGGTTCCCTTTGACATCGATTTTCATCCCGTCGGGAATGGAGTTTTTGGGAAATTCGATCATCACATTCCGTGCGCCGGCGGTTCCGTCCGCAAGCACCTCATAGCGGAGCAATCGGTTAAGACTGGTTTCGGTGACATAGAGATATTTTTTGTCCAGACTGAAGGCGATCCCGTTCGGGTATGCAAGCCCGCCTGCGAAACGATGAGTTATACCGTCACTGCCGATATAATGGATGCCGCCGATGAGGTTCTCTTCGCCCGATCCCTTCGGGTCTGTAAAATAGAGCCGTCCCGAATTGTCCCATGTCATATCGTTCGGGCCGAGCAGCGAATCGCCGTCGCTGGTCGCTGCCACTGTTTTCAGCTTTTTCGCCGGATCGAGCATGAGAATAGCGCCGAGCCCTGAACTCGCTATATAAAGGTTGCCCTCACGGTCGAAAATTGCACCGTTATTAAAGGCGCCTATATCCACCACAGTCGAGACCTTGCCCACGGGGCTGACTTTGTTGATGACCGTACTTTTATAGTTCACCAGGTAGAGATTCCCGTTCCGGTCGAACACAGGGCCTTCAGGAAAAGTGAAACCGGCAGCATAGAGGACAGCTTTATCAGGTCCAATATCCTGGCCGGATGCTGAAAAGGCGCACGTCAGACAGAACAACGCTGCAAGTAGATATTTCAATTTGCCGCCTTTCTGTCATTGTTTCTGCGCAACGAAAGAACCGATATCACTGACCGAATTGATCTCACTCCGTGAAATTGCCCCAACTTTCCAGTAATAGGTATTTCCGCTGATGAGCTTTGTCTTTCCATTGTAAGTCAATTGGGTGGTGGAACCGTCCACTTCGACATTTAAAATTTCACCGCCGATACGAGAAGTGGTAACGACAATATTATATTTTTTGGCTCCGGGAACGCTGTTCCATGTAAAGGTAGGAGTCAATCCGACATACGCAAAATTTAACGGAGAGATGAGATTGACTTTCGGAAGCACGTAATCGTTGACAACCGAAGACGATACACTTTCCCAACGGCCTTTGTCAACTGCGGTAATCCGGTAGAAATAAGGTATTCCTGTTTCTACTTTGACATCCGTATAATTTTCTTTTGTTACCGTTGCGATAAACGAAGTGCTGTCTGCCAGACCGGTAAGTGTCGTTGAACGGTACACGTTGTAGTATGCAAGGTCGTATTCGCTGTTCGCAGACCAGAAAACAGTTATTTTAGGATAATCTAGATTTTCGGCGACTAAATCCACACCGGAAGGAGGCGCCGGACTGGTGATGTTGCTGGGGATTCCCCGCTGCTGGGAAGAGAATGCGCTCTCGTTGCCGCTCTGATCCAGAGATGTCACCGCGAAATTGTAAATGGTGTTGTAGTCCAGTTCGGTGATTACAGCGGCATTGGTAGCAACAAATAGTTTGTTTGCATTCAGAGTATCTATCTCTGCGCCGCCGCGCCAGTAAACATAGTATCCCTTCAGGCCGTCATCTCTGACCGCTGTCCAGGATAACTGTACCGATCCGTTCCCGATACTTTCGATAGTCAGCCCCTGCGGAACAGCCGGCGGAGTGACATCGATATTTGGTGCGCTGGTAGAAGAAGAGCAGCCGGAAATTATCTGGGCAGATACCACCGCGATTCCGAATAGATACCACCATAATTTTTTCATACGAACATATCCTCCTCAATACTGTAAAATTACCCCCGCATTCAATATACTCGATAGGAAAAAGTATGGCCATCAGATTTTTCAAACAAAATATTACTACGGGCGGTAGCAATTATTCAAATCAGGAGAAAAATGTACATCAGCCGTGCGAGCGGTGTACATCACATCGGTATGACGTCAAACAATCTCTCCTTGATTTCCCGTGCCTTCTTAGCCCCTCAGATACCCTCTTCACGCCGCAGATATTCACGGAAAAGGCGGAATGTGATCTCCACGCTTTCCTTCGGGACATTTGCGACGATGTCGTTGGGGCGGTGCCAGCAGTAGGGATTGTTGTCGGATCCGCTGCTTCCGACATAAATGGTTTCGATAGTAGTCTTTTTGAAGGGACAGTTGTCGATGATGGAACCGTCGCCGTCGATGGCCTGGACACGTCCGGGAATGCGGAGGTCGCGGTCAATTGTTGTGAAGATGTCACGCACACCGGAGGTGTGAGTCTGAATATGAATGTTGGGGCCCCAGGAGACTGAGTCGAAGTTGAAGGAGCGCTTTATTCGGTCGAAGGTTCCGTTTTTCTTGCGCGTCTCTGCGTAATGAATCATGCCGATGGAGCCGATTTCCTCACCCGCACTGACAATGAACCGGAGCGTGTGGCGTGGACGGTGACCGGTGGTAGCGGCGGCTTGGGCGATCTGAAGCATCGCTATGACCGATGCGGCGTTATCATTTGCACCGGGGCTGGAATAGATGGAGTCCAGGTGGGCAATGAAGAGAACCTCATCCGGTAATTCGCCGGTGATTGTGCCGATAAGGGTATCCGCAGGGACATCCGGCGTGAACGACGCCGGGGAGATAAACCGTACAGGCGTACGTGCGGCTGCCGCCTGTTCGATGAACTCCTTGTCATAGGATCCCGCGATCGCGAGGGGCAGGCAGCGAGGTTCGAAACCGAACGGGCCTACAGAGCGTCCCCGCGCGTTCCCTGAAGGCCAGATGACGATATAAGCCAGAGTCACGCCGGACGAAGAATCGACGATATCGAAGTTGACTTGTTTCTGCGCACTTTTCACAAGGATGCCAACGACACCATCGGGTGGCGTGGGGAGCGAGTTGACTCCGGGAAATACCTCGATGGGATCGTCGCCAATGGTCAACGAGGGCGCACCGGTGAGATGCCAATAGTCGAGAATTGCCGTGTCGGTCTCCACTTTCGGAAGGTTACGAGTCATCCATGGTTTTATCAGTTCGATAGCACGATTATAAGCCGCGCTTCCTACAGGTCGGGGACCGAGATCTGTCACTATGGCCTGAAGGAAAGCATCGAGCAAACGACGTCGTCCATCCGGAGTATTGATGGGGAATGTGGCAGCGAGGTCGGTTTCCGACTTGGACCGTGTCCAAGGTGCGCAAGATGATACGGCCAGGGTGACAGTTGCAGTTCCGGTAGAGGTACAAAAGGTACGACGATTCATTTATATCCTCCAGTGTAAGGAATGTTGAAACACTGCGGCTATACTATCGTTCCGACATTCCCTTTATCAAAATCATGAGGTGTCGTTATTTTAAGTTATATGACTGTGCCACTCCGGCAAATGATAGCGATAATTGTCCTGAAAATTGGTTGAGAAGAAGTTGAATAGTCCAAGAGCATCATCAAGGTAACGATACGAACTTATTGCACCATAAGGTCTTACCTTGGCATCATGAAATTCAAGTATTATTCCTCAAAACCCACTTTCTTGCTTTCACCCTCCAGGTAATAAAAATTGTCCGTTATTAACTATTGTTACTTGTTGTATAAAAACATATTATGACAGATTTAACATGCAATGTTTTTGTTTAATGTGGGGAATAGGTATTAAAGCAGGAAAGCGATTATCACTCAAAAAACATAGTGCGTATGCATGACTGTGTATGCATGACTATAATCTATTCTTTCCTCCCGTACTTCTCATCCTGCTCCCTGATTTTCCTCTTGATGACCGGTCTCGCTTCCTCGAAAAACGGTTCGGCGAATTCTTTCGTCCATGTCCGGTCTTCAAAATTCTTACGGTCGAAGAGGAGCTTGAGGAAACCGTCGAAAAATTCCCTGAAATAACTGCCGTAGATGTGGTAGGAATCGGACTGGTCAACAAACCGCCCAAGGGTGATTTCCTCGCCCCGAAGCTCGGAAACCCGCAATGCGAGCTTATTCCCCAGGTCGATGAAAGCGAAATCGTTCATGAACGCCGCTTTGTAAGCGTCACGGCTGCGGAAGCGCATGTTCAGATTAAGAATTCCCCGTCCCTGCTCGTCCGGCATGATCCTTCCCCAGAGCGACTGCCAGCAGGCGGGGTCGTAAGCGCCAAGATCGATCCACGGCTGCCAGGAAACCATCTGCGCACGGCGGGTAATGGAAGACTTCGCGAGCGCCTGCGCCATTCCCTCGAACTGGTTCACCGGCTCTGCCAGCCCGGGGACGCGGTAGGCGAACATCCTTTCATTGTAGGTATATTCCCAGCGATTGTCTTCCGGATCGTTCGGGTCGCGGATCCAGTGGTTCTTGATGCCATCGACCACCTCCTGACGGTATTCCTCAAGGTCTTCCAGCCCGCCCGGAAAGGAGCGGTGAATCATCGGCTCGGACAGGGGTTCCCCGATTGTCATGAGCATGGTCGCATCGAGGCTGGGCGGATCACCGGCCTTGTCATACTGGGTTTGCAGGAATGCCCCGAGCGTGAAGAGCGCGATAAGCGAATTCTCCCATGCTTCCGGAAGGCACTTCCCACGCGCGAAGATCACCGGGATGTCGCCGTGACCCGCCGGAATGATCGCGCCGATGTCTCCTGCGTGGATTTTCAGACGGGTATATTCCATTGTCTGAAAGATTCTATCTCTTTCGCCGGGGAAATATTTTTGTAATTCTTCCAGCCGGACCTGCCCGTTAAACTCCCCGTTTTGCATCATTACACCTCACTGGTATTTAATTATAAAACCTTCGGATAGAACTGTTTTTCGCAAAGTCCGCAAATAATAAAGAAGAAATTTCAGACATGATTAAAAGTCTCAAAACTTGTTGTTTTCTTTCGCGCCGAAACTCACCCCCTAACCCCCTCTCTATGCTATAGAGGGGGAACTGTAAGGCTCGCTACGAGTTATATCCTCTCTATTATAGAGAGGAGACCAAGAGGTGAGTTTAGAAGAAATGGGGATTTCATCCAAAAAAGTGTTTTTCACATGACTCTTAACATGATAGAATTAACCCTGATAATTCATAAAAAATATTCATCACAATCATTGAGTCAGAAATCCCCACTGCCTGTCGGCATCTCCCCTTATTAAGGGGAGAATTATGTACGAGGCTGT
>JBAYHX010000187.1:0-6725 GCA_041665965.1 Candidatus Latescibacterota bacterium | reverse complement strand
GGCCTTTTTTAAAATATCGGAACCGCCGTTCCGATGAAGCGTATATGAAAAAGCTTTTGTCTGAACAAACAATGTCCTGGGGAAAAAGTGAACATCACCGATATTTTCAACCGTAATTCCGCTGCGCTTGCCCCTCTCGCCGGAGTAACCGATTCGGTGTACCGGTGCATCTGCGTCGAGCTGGGCGCACGGCCGGTGATGACCGAGATGATTTCCGCAGAGGGTTTCATACGGTGCCATCCCTCCGATAAAAGCTGGCGGCTTTTCCGGTTCCATGAACACGAACGTCCTATCGGTTTCCAGCTTTTCGGCTCGAATCCCGAAAGAATGGCCGAAGCCGCTCTGAGAGCCGCCGCTTTAGGGCCTGATTTCATCGATATCAATGCCGGCTGCCCGGTCAGAAAGGTGATTAGTCACGGGGCCGGCTCAGCTCTGCTCCAAAATCTGCCTCTTCTTTCGAAAATCGTGAAAAGTGTAGCGGAAGCCGTCTGTCTGCCGGTAACGGTGAAATTACGCTCGGGATGGGATCATTCAAATCAGAATGGGGTCGAGGCGGCCCATGTATGCGCGGATTCCGGAGCACAGGCTGTCATTATGCATCCAAGGACCAGAAGCCAGGGGTTCAGCGGAGTTTCTGACTGGAACATTATCCGCAGGGTGAAAGAGACAGTTCACATCCCGGTAATTGGCAGCGGCGATATTCGGAAAGCAGAGGACGCGTTGCGTATGTTTGATGAAACGGGAGCCGACAGTGTTATGATCGGACGGGGCGCGCTGGGAAATCCCTGGATATTCAGTCAGGTGAAGGAACTCATCGAAGGTAAAGCCGTAACCCCTACTCCGGGAATAGATGTCCGTCTTGAGCTCGCTCTTCGTCAACTTTCCATACTCGCCGAGGAAGTGAGCGAAATATTCAGTGTTCTGAACATGCGTAAATTTTTTGGTTGGTACTCCCGCGGAATGCGTGGCGGAGCTGAATTCCGCCAGAAAATATATAAAGCTGAAACTGAAAAGGAAGTCAGAAATATAGTCGAGGAATACCGGCTGAATGGTTACGAAAGTTACGGCGAAGATATCCCGGTTGAATTTCCGGTTGATCTGGCGGTGAACTGATAAAGTCAGATACAAAGGTGCAAGAGGAAAAACGTGAGACCATGAAAAACAGCGACGGACATGAAATACGGGAAATATTTGAACGGCTTCGTTCAGGAGAACTTGGTGTCGAGGAAGCGGAAAAACTTGTGGAATCCCATTATTTCTGCGACCTTGAATTTGCCAATGTCGACCACCACCGAGCCAGCCGGCAGGGTTTTCCGGAGGTGATTTTCGGACAAAACAAAACTACTGTCCAGATTGTTCTGATTGCCGAAGAGATCCATAAACGGGAACATACCGTTCTTGCCACCCGGCTTTCCCCCGAAGCGCTCGATGCCCTTTCCAAAAGGTTCCCGCAAGGGGTAAGGAATGATATGGCCCGGACGTTTGTTCTTGGGATGCCCGAGCCGGATAGTGAGCATACGCATGGAGTCATTCTTGTCATTTCCGCTGGGACTTCAGATATGCAGGTGGCTGAGGAAGCTGTCGTCACCGCCCGGGCGATGGGTAACCGTGTCGAATCGCTCTATGATGTCGGAGTGGCCGGAATTCACCGCCTTCTTGCACGGCGGAAATTTATCATGTCGGCCTCCTGCATCATAGTGGTTGCGGGGATGGAAGGCGCGCTGGCCAGCGTGGTCGGAGGGCTGGTGAATGTCCCGGTTATTGCCTGCCCGACCAGTGTCGGTTACGGCGCATCGTTCCACGGTATCGCGGCGCTTCTTACCATGCTCAATTCATGCGCTTCGGGGATAACCGTTGTGAATATCGACAACGGATTTGGAGCGGGATATGCCGCAAGCCTCATCAATCGTAACGGGAAAACGGAGAACCAATGAAAATAGCTTATTTTGACTGTATATCGGGCATAGCCGGAGACATGACTCTCGGCGCGCTCCTACATGCAGGTATGCCGGTGGAGTATCTCAGAACGGAATTGGAGAAACTCCATGTACATGGATTCGAAATCGTCGAAAAGACCGTTGTGCACAGCGGCATTACCGCAATCCATGTCGATGTGGTTACAGAACATCAGCACGAGCACCGTCATCTCGCACATATAATTCATATCATCGAATCCAGCGCTCTTTCCGACAGGGTCAAAAATCAGGCTGTCCGTATTTTTACCCGTCTCGCGGAAGCCGAGGCTAAAGTTCACGGCACAACTCCCGAAGAAGTGCATTTCCATGAGGTGGGAGCTCTCGACGCCATAGTTGATGTCGTCGGATCATGCATCGGGCTGGAATATTTCAAAGTGGATGCCGTGGTTTCTACGCCGCTCCGTCTTGGGACAGGAACGGTCAAGTGCGCTCATGGTTTCATGCCAGTTCCCGTTCCCGCTGTGGTGGAACTGACCAGGGGAGTTCCGACGACACGGACCATGATCGACGGCGAGCTGACAACTCCGACCGGCGCGGCAATCCTGACCACGCTTACTTCATCTTACGGCCCTCTGGAAGAATTCATCGCGGAACATGTCGGCTATGGCGCAGGAACGAAAATACGGGAAGAAGCGCCGAATGTGCTGAGAATCTCAATCGGCAGGGTAAACGGTACATACGAGATCGATCACTCCCTTCTTTTGGAAACAAATATCGATAACATGAATCCTGAGATATTCGGTTACCTTTCCGACCTCCTTCTTGAAGCCGGCGCCCGTGACGTGTATATGACGCCGGTTTACATGAAGAAAGGAAGGCCAGGAACGCTTCTCAGTGTAATCACCGATGAATGCAGGGCAGATGACATGTTTGAAATTCTGTTCCGTGAAACGACCACACTGGGGGTACGCATCGAGCGCGTCACCCGTAGAAAAGTGAAAAGAGAGTCGAGAACGGTTAGCACTCCGTTCGGTCCGGTGCAGGTAAAGGTGGCTTATGGCAATGGTTTTGAGCGTTTTGCTCCCGAATTCGAGGACTGCGCCAGAATCGCCCGTGAAAAAAAGATACCGCTGCTTTCGGTATATGAGATTGTACGGAAAGGAACGTTAGATTGAGAGCGCTGTGCAGCTTAAATAAATACCTGTTCTTTGTTTTTTTAGTTCTGATATTCGGTTCTGCGCATACAGGGATGAGCCAGACCGCGCAGACGACCAGTTCTCCTGCCCCTTCGCCGAAAACTCCTCTGCCTGTTCAGGCCGATCAGAAGTCCAAAACCGATTCTCAGTCATCTGTACCGGCTCCCAGTGAGGAGATATCTCTTACCGATCTGCCTCCGCTTCCGGCCATGAAAAATATCGTTACTACGGAAAAACCAATTTCTTCCATACCTACCGGTGTCATGCCCAGGGCAAAGGTAGATGTTCCTGCTTCCACTACTGCGGCTCAGGTTCCCCCTGCTGACCAGAGTAACGCTCCTGCCGGCTCCGTCACGACGGCGCAAACCCAGGCTCCCGCTGCCGAAACCGCCGGTGCTTCAGCTTTACCCGCTCTTCCGGCGGGTACGGTTGTTCCGCAAATACCTGCTTTGGGAGGAGCCGCGCCTCAGGCGGGGAAACCCGGTCAAACCGCAGTCGCCGATTCTACTGCTCTCGCTGTTGTGCCTCCTCAAAAACAGCAGTCACAACCCGCACAGGCGCCGAAACCGGAACCTTCCAAAAAAAAGAAGAGTTCAGATACTTATCGTGAGGAAATGTCTCTGTTCAATGTTTCGAGTGCAAATCTGCGTACCATGAAAGTGATCATTGACGAACAGTATAATCTGGTGGGAATGGTGTACGGTGAGGAACGGGGGTTTATAAGGATTCTCACTGCAGACAATCAGGGGAATTTTACTGAAACATGGAAAAGTCCGCCGCTCAATTCCGCCGTTCGCGGGATATTCGTTGAAAATCTCGATCATGCCGGAGAAGCCGAGATAGCGGCTTACACCGCAGACGGGAATATATTCATTTACGGTTTTGACTCTCATGATTTGAAATACAGAACACCCGAAGGTACCTATCAGGGGATAGCATGCATGTGTATTGCAAACCTTGACAACAACCCCGAACTGGAAATTCTGTTTATAACATCCAAAGGTAAGATGGTGCAGTTTGATCCGAAGACGAAATTTGAACAATGGAGTTCGAGCGATACCTATTTGGCAACCGATATGATCATCGGAAATGTAGATAACGACAAGGACGCCGAAATAATACTGAACACCGGGGAAATTCTCAACAGCCGGTTTAAAACAGTAAAGTGGAAATCCGATGTGAAATTCGGAGATAGAATGTACCTTATCGATATGGACGATGACGGAATCCTTGAACTGGTCACTGAATATGAAAAGCAATATGTGCGGATATTCGATATCGACCAGCGCCGTGAGAAATGGTGAAATATTTCCCTTTGTTTTATTTAAAAAAAACATATTTTAGTGCGTTCGCTTCATTTAAATAGAACTCATTTTCAAAAAAAAGAACGGCGCGAGCAGAGAGGTTTTCTGTATATGCTGGAAAGATTCAGAAATTGTCAGGTCCCTGTTTTAGTTATCTGCAGTATTGCTCTGATGGATGTTCTTATCCGTCACTGGTATTTTCGCAGGCTGATCCTTGCAGATATCGGCATCTATCTTTTGTCCATCATTTTTGAAATATCCTGCATCATTGTTGTTTATACCCTGTTACGGCGATCTGTCGTAGCCTGTTATATATTCTCTATTATCTACCTTTTCAGCATTATCGCGTCCTACGCTTTTTATTTTTATTCGCGGGCAATGCCGGGAGTAAACACGTTTTCATACATATTCCTGGATACCCGTGACTTTTTCAAGATCGCCGCCGATGGTCTTTCCCTCTGGACAGCGGCTGTCATCGCTGTATTTTTTATCGGGGCATGGTTCCTTTTAAAGAAATTCCTTTCCCGATTCAAACCTCCATCCAGGAATGTGGTCTTTGTTTTTACTTTCCTTCTTTTATCGACCGGATTTGTATTAAACAACAATATCTCCTTGAAAGACAACCGTACTCTGCCTTTTTCCAACAGCCTGTTCTCCTTAATCAACGGATACAGTGATTTCAAGATGGGCAAACTGGCCAATTTCCGACTTATGCACCGGACTGTCCACCTTAATAAACCCACTATACAGAAAGAAGCTGAATTCAATATCCTGTTCTTTATCAACGAAAGCCTCTCCGCGCAGTATTTAAAAGAATACGGCGGCAGTTTGAATCCCACACCGCGTATAACGGATTTCATCGAACAGAATAAAAACAACACCTTTGTTTTTCCGAAAGCGTTCAGTAATTCTACCATAACAAAGGTCTCCGTTTCCTATCTTACCGCCGGCTTGAATCCGGTCCAGGGCAGGTATGAACTCGGGAAATCCCCCCTTTTCTACGAGATACTGAAAAACAATCTCAAATCCTATAAAACAGGATTGATCACTACCTGGAGTTATAAACAGGCAAACTATATCGATTTCGTCTCTTCCCCGTACCTGGATTATCTGAAATGCTTCGAGAACATTCCCGGGAAAGCGGTATGTAATCTCAGCGCGGACGATTCTTTGAACACGGTGTATTTTGGTAATTTCCTCAAAAAAGTAGAACCCGGAGAAAAATTCTGCGCAATCCTTCATTACGGCAATACTCATTATCCCTATTTCAGCAAACCCCGCAACAAAGTATTCACGATGCAGAACAGGATGTTTTCCGAATACCTCGATGCCGTTCACAATCTGGATGACAATATTTCCCGGGTTTTTGAAACGCTCCGGGGACAAAAACTCCTCGATAACACGGTGATCATTTTCACTTCAGACCACGGGGAGAGTTTTGGCGAGGTGGATAAACGGAGCGGACACATCGGAAAATATTCGTCCTATACCACCCGGATACCGCTCTGGATTTACATCCCCGAGCCCGTTCTTATAAAGCATCCCGAGTTCAGGGAAAATCTTCTGAAAAACGAGAATAAAAATGTAACCAACAACGATATTTTCCCGACCATCCTTGATTTTTACGGTTTTAAGTCCGAACCCGAAAAGAAACTCGGCTACAGTCTTCTCTCGAACGTTCCGGAGGAAAGAGATATCTTTATTTTCAACGGGACAAAAGAGAACAGAACTGACAATCGGGATTTTGTTGGTATAATCAGGAACAATGACTTTTTCATCGTTGAAAATCAGATAAATTCGGCGGTATATTACCGGTACGATTTGAGCGATTATAAACAGGCCATTAATCTCTGGGGAATTTCTCCGGGAAAAGACAGTGAGCTGATAGCTTCTCTTCGGAGAGAAAATCTTGAAATGTTCATAAAGGAACCGACCGAAAGCCAGAAACTGTTCACCGCTCTCATAGAAAACCAGAAAATCGAATCATTTCTGAAACTGAAATTGAACCTGAAGTATTGAAAAACTCTCAAACCGTATAAACCACCGGTAAAATTCCCTCGAATGTCTGCCGAATCGAAGAAAATCCTGTTGAAACAATCAAACACACCGGCAGAAGCAGTGCCCTTTTTCGGTTGGAGTTGAATAAGAAGGAAAAGATTCACCTATGAAACTGTATGAATACGAAGCCGCAGAAATCTTTGCCCGTATCGGTATCCCCGTTCCGGCAGAACTGACCGCATCAACCACCGGGGAAGTTGTCGCCGCCGCCGAAATAATCGGATATCCGGTCGTGATAAAAGCCCAGGTGC